>JBCCWF010000101.1:0-16395 GCA_039194035.1 Cyanobacteria bacterium P01_E01_bin.6
CCGGGAATCCAGGTCCAGGGGGATGGGGAGTCGTCGCCTATGTAGACAACGGCAAGGTTCATGAGTTGGGTGGGCGAGACACCCGAACAACAAACAACCGGATGGAGCTGAAAGGGGCGATCGCCGCTCTTCAGTTGCTTTCAGACATCCAACAAACGACACCAGTTACGCTTTATACCGACAGTCAGTATGTCAAAAATGGCATCACGAAATGGATCTCAGGCTGGAAGAAAAAAAATTGGAAGACGTCTACAGGCAAAGCAGTCGTCAACTTAGATTTGTGGAAACAGCTTGATGAACTTCAAAATAGTGTGACAAAACAGCTTCCCCTCACCTGGGAATATGTGCGAGCACATGTCGGAGATGAAGGCAATGAACGGAGTGATACGATCGCCCGCGCCTTCTCAAAAAACACGACCCCAGCCATGCATCAGGTTCCTGACTTCGCAAGCAATCAGTCCTCAGCGCCTGTGTCAACGTCATCACCATCATCTGCACAAACAGCCTCATTGGTGCTCCCCGTAGACATGCCGAAAACCCATGAGGTTGACGCTCCAAAATCTGCGAAAGCAACGTTAACTCAGAAAACTGATTCACCAGCCCCTTCATCTGCGCCCAACGATATGTCTCCTGATCCTCAGACCTCTCAACACATCACATCAGAGCATGACACAGAGCCCACGATTGGAAAACTCCAGCAGCTTCGCCATGTTGTCGAAACTTTTCAACTTGCAGATATCATTTCGGAACAACGCTATTTGCTGACTACAAGTGAGCTGGCTGAGCTGGTCGGAAACACCGTTTCAACGGTGACAAGTCGTGGCGATAGCTGGATTTGGCGTAACTGGCTCGTGACAAGAATACGCCAAGAAGGGAATCAAATTCTCTGGCAACTGGAGCGCGTTAGTTAAGTCTTGTGTCGATTTCTATCGCGGAGATTTTTTGTCTTAACCAGTTTTATATCGTTGGGCGATCGCACATTAAGATTGACCAGAAGGTGATCCCGATTACTTCCTAGAATGAAAAATCTCGGTACGCTACAATTCTGGGTATTGTTCCTCCAGCACCTGCATATGGAGTTCTATCGCATTTCTTGATTAATTCGACGCTATTTCTAGTAGGTCACAATCTTCAAAGAAAACAACCAGTGTGTCCGGTACAATAACTCATGCCGGACAGGATCCGGGGGAAGGGGCGTCTATAGGTTGGTACTAAAAAGTATTGACTCGGGCTGTTGTCTCTGCACTGTGCTGCATCAATAATTCAGGAACCAGAAAAAACAGATTTGGTTCGTGTGATTGAGGTGATACATCGGCTGCAACGAGCAACAGTTCTATTCATTCGGTCTCTGAACAGTGAGTATGACAGGGTTAAGCCACCGTGGAAATTGTCTCCGAGAAATTCTGGAATCAGGTTCTCGACCGGCTGCAGCTGCAGTTGAGTCGCCCTACCTTTGAAACATGGATTAAAACAGCCACCGTTGAACAACTTGATAATGAGGTACTGGTATTACGAACACGGAATACCTTTGCCCGTAGCTATATACAGAAGTACTACATCAATGCGATCGCCGATGTCGTTCAAGATATTTTGGGTCACCGAGTAAACATTCAGATTCTCGTTGACCCTGATGGAGATGATGATGCAGAAATTCCCTATCCAGAGCCAGCGTTAGCGACACCACCTGGTGACAGTGCTCCCTTCCCTGGGCAACCGTTGCCTCATCAAAGAACCAGTGAGACTCCAGGGTCTGTCGGCAACGCTAAGAATGCTGGCCGAACAAAGGGATCTGTCCTAAATGCTAAGTATGTATTCTCTCGGTTTGTGGTAGGTGCAAATAGTCGGATGGCTCACGCTGCGGCGCTAGCCGTGGCAGAGTCACCTGGACGCGAGTTTAATCCTCTTTTTCTCTGCGGCGGGGTAGGACTGGGAAAAACTCATTTGATGCAGGCGATCGGCCATTATCGAAATGAAATTAACCCTGGTTCTCGCATCATTTATGTATCGTCTGAAAAGTTTACCAATGATTTGATTACGGCCATTCGGAAAGACAATATGCAGAGCTTCCGAGATCAATATCGGGCGGCAGATGTATTGATGGTTGATGATATTCAATTCATTGAGGGCAAAGAATACACTCAGGAAGAATTCTTTCATACGTTTAATGCCCTGCATGAAGGTGGGAAGCAAGTAGTTTTGGCGAGCGATCGCCCCCCCAATCAAATTCCTCGCCTGCAAGAGAGGCTTTGCTCTCGGTTTTCGATGGGGTTAATTGCCGATATCCAAACACCCGATTTGGAAACCCGGATGGCGATTCTCCAGAAGAAGGCTGAGTACGATCGAATGCGTCTGCCTCGCGAAGTCATCGAATATATCGCCGCGCGCTATCCTTCTAACATTCGAGAATTGGAAGGCGCGTTGATTCGAGCAGTTGCCTACATTTCCATCTCTGGGCTACCGATGTCGGTGGAAAATATCGAGCCAGTGATTGATCCGCCATCGGAACAGATTGAGGTCACGCCAGAAGCGGTGATGCAGGCCGTCGCCGACACAATGAATGTCTCTCTTGATGATATGAAGAGTAATTCTCGTCGTCGAGAAATTAGCGGTGCCCGTCAGGTGGGTATGTATCTCATGCGGCAACATACGGACTTGAGTTTGCCAAAAATTGGCGAAATGTTTGGTGGAAAAGACCACACAACGGTGATGTATAGCTGTGACAAAATTGCCCAACAGATTGAGAAAAACCCAGAACTTAATCGAACGCTGAAGCAAGTGGGCGATCGCATTTCAGCTGGCAATCGCAATTGAGAAGAGAGGCGGCGGGATTAGCCCGCCGCCTCTCTTATATGGGATTTTGGGGATTTTGCTCATCCCTGATTTGGGCACATGAGGCGAATGGGTATTCTTTCCGCATAAGGATATTCCTGGAGCTGGTTTTCAGCAAGTCGCGTCATACCTTACCACTCGAATAAGCAATCGTCCGATCGCTACAATTCCGATCGCTACAATATGGATAAGGCGATCGCCCTAAACACACCATCCATCATGATTGCTTGTCCCACACGACATTAGTCCTGAAGACTATCTTGCTATCGAACGGCAAAACCCGATTCGTCATGAATATCGGCGTGGATTAGTTTATGCGATGGTCGGTGGTACCGACAACCACGATCGAATCGCGTTTAACCTCCTGAAAGAAATCGACAATCACCTCGGAGAATCATCCGCCTGTCGTTTTCACTCAGGAACTGTGAAGGTGAATTACCTGAATGAGTTTTATTACTATCCCGATGCGTTTGTCACCTGCGATCCGCGCGATCGCGCGGATCGCGACGTTAAGCGATATCCCAAACTAATTGTCGAGGTGCTTTCCCCCAGTACGCAGGCGTTTGACCGCGATCAAAAATATGAGGACTATCAACGGCTAGAATCCTTGGAAGAATACGTGTTGATTTCGCAGGAGCGTCAGCGCGTTGAATGCCGCCGTCGCAGCTCTGCAACGACCTAGGAAACAGTTATTTATGAAATGGGTGATTCTATTGTTTTGAAGAACATTGGGCTGTAATGTGCGATCGCCGAGCTGTATCGCGGTCTTGATAGTGGGGAATGAAATAGAATCCCGATATGTTTTGTTTCATTCATATTCTTTAGCGCTTTCCTTTGATGTAGGGAATCCCCAGGGTTGCAGGAGTCTGATCACGAGTATTCCCAAACAGCAATACAACCAGGGTGAGCACATAGGGCAACATCAGCAAGAATTCATAGGGCATCTCTTCAGACCCCAATGCCTGAATGCGAAACTGTAGCGCATCGGCAACCCCAAAGAGCAAGGCTCCTCCCAATGCAAGAAATGGATTCCAGCGAGAAAAGAAGACGAGGGCGATCGCAATCCAGCCACGCCCAGCAGTCACGCCCTCAATAAACAAATTGAGTTGCACTACGGTCAACACAGCACCGCCCAACCCAGCCAGAGCCGAGCCAGCTAGCGTACAGAGATAGCGAAGCTTGGTCACTCCTAATCCAGAGGTGTCGACAGCAGAGGGATTTTCGCCTGTTGCACGAATTTGCAGCCCCCAGTTGGTGCGAAACAACATCACCCAGCAGAGAATGACCAAGCCAACGCAGAGATACACCACGGGATTGTGATTGAACAAAATATCGCCCACAATTGGAAGGTTCGACAATCCAGGAATCGGGCGAGTTTCTAGCCCCGTAATTCTGGCACTACCGAGATCGGGCAGCGCTCGGTATAGATAGGTGGTCAAACTCTGCCCCAACAAAACAATTGTGATGCCTGCAACCACTTGATCCGTGCGGCAGGTAATGGATAGAACCGCCATCAACAGTCCCATCAATAGACCCGCTGCCATGCCAGCGACAAGACCGATCCAGGCTGACAATTCAGTGAGGCCTGTGGCCTGTTCAAGATAATAGGTAGAGGCAAACCCTGCCAAGCCTCCCATGAGCATGACGCCTTCCAAACCCAAATTCATCACCCCAGAGAGTTGGGTGATAATTTCGCCCAACACCGCTAACAGCACTGGAATGGCAAGGCGAATGCCTGCGGTGAAAACAGCAATCAAAAAGGTGGCAGTAAAGACTTCTTCCCAGGGCATAAATGATTTTGGATTTTAGGGTTTGGATTTTAGGATTTGGATTTTAGGATTTGGATTTTAGGGTTTGGATTTTAGAGTTTAGATTTTGGAGGTGAGCAATATACCTTAAGTATCTCGTTGGGCGATCGCCTGCCCCGCCAGAACACCGAGCACCAGCAAGGCTTGCACCACCCCAGCCACAGCCGCTGGAATCTGAAGCGTCACGTTCAGGGTTTGGGCCCCAATGACTAAGGCAGAAAAGAGAATCGCGGCAATGCACGCGCCAATCGGAGTCATTTGCCCCAGAAGCGCCACCAAAATACCGGTGAAGCCGTAGCCATCAGAAATATTTTGCTTCAAGCGAGTGTAGGTATAGCTCACCTCAATGACTCCGGCCAATCCTGCCAGTGCACCACTCATCAATAGAGCCGTGAGAATATATTGGCTGGTGTTGAGACCGATGCTGCGAGCAACGCTGATTTGGGCACCCACGGCTCGTAATCGAAATCCCAGGGGCGATCGCCACAAAACCACGTACACAACTCCGACAAGAACCAGGGTAATAATCACCCCTAGATGTAATCGACTTGAAAACAATTTCGGAATCTGGGCTGCGTCCACAAACTTGGCAGACTCTGGCAAGAACCCATCTGGATCACGGAACGGAACGCGTGCCGCATACTGCACCGCAAGAATCCCGATATAGTTCAGCATGAGGGTACAGATGATCAGGTTCATGCCCCGCTTTAGATGAAGCAATCCAGCTAAGCCACTCCACAGCAGTCCACCCGCCATGCCCGCCAACACCATCAACGGAATCAATAGGATGGCTGGTAGCTGAGGGAAACTGAGCGCAACCGTTGCCCCCAGCAGCCCACCCATGTGGTACTGACCTTCTGCCCCAATATTCCAAACCCTTGCCCGGAAAGCAATCGTTAATCCCAGGGCAATCAACAGCAAGGGCGTTGCTTTGAGAATGGTTTCCGTGATCTGGCGAGAGCCTCCGAACGCTCCCAACACCAGCACCTTGTAAGCCTCCAGGGGATTAACCCCACTCAGCTGAATCAAGACACCGCTCAACACCAGTGCCACAAACCCACCAATAACGGGGGCAAGGGGCTTTAACCAGTGTGGCCATAGGTGAGTTCGAGTACTGGGCACCAGCGTTTCTGTTGTCATGATGAGGAGTGTATTCCTTGGGTATGACCTGTACTTGGCACTGGGGCAGGCTCCTCAGAAAGCATCGCAGTGTTTTCTATCCGAGGCCCTTGGGGGACTTTGCCTGCCATCAATAGCCCAAGCTGATTGACATCCGCCGTGTCAGCGTTCATCATGCCGACAATTTGACCTTCATAGATCACAGCAATGCGATCGCTCAACCGTAAAATTTCGTCTAGCTCGGTTGAAATCAACACAATGGTTGCGCCTGCATCTCGTTGCGCCATGAGTTGAGCGTGAACATATTCCGTCGCTCCAATATCTAGCCCCCGTGTGGGTTGAGCCGCCAAAATAATGTCATGGCCTTGAGATAGTTCGCGAGCAAGGACAATTTTTTGGGCATTCCCACCGGATAATGTCCCGCTAGATGTCTGCACCGATGGGGTGCGAATTGTGAACTGCTGAACAAGCTGAGCCGCGTGCTTGGCCATGCGAGCGGGATGAAGCAGCCCCTTGATATTAAACGGAGGGCGATCGACATCCCGCAGCAGCAGGTTTTCGGTCACAGAAAACTCCGGAATCAGTCCCATGCTGTATCGGTCGGACGGAATGTGGGCGATCGCACCATCACAACGACAAGACCCATGGGTGGGCGGTCGCAATCCCACAATGACTTCTTCTAATTCGCGCTGCCCATTCCCGTCTACTCCAGCAATACCGAGGATTTCACCCGAATACACCTCAAAAGAGACATCTTGCAGAGCCAAACGATGGTGGTGTCCCAAAGCAGACACCTGCTCAACCACTAGCCGAGGTGATTGAGTAGCCGTGGCCATGGCAAGTCGTTCAGGCCGTTTCAGATCGACCTCCCGTCCCACCATCATTTCGGCCAGCTGATCAACCGTACAATCTGCAATATCAACCGTTCCAATCGTCTGTCCATCCCGGAGCACGGTGACGCGATCGCACAGGGAAATGACCTCATTTAATTTATGGCTAATAAAAATAATGGCCGTTCCATGGGCCGCCAATCCCCGCAAAATTGTCATGAGCCCTTCTGTTTCCTGGGGCGTCAACACAGCGGTCGGCTCATCCAAGACCAAAATGTTGGCCTGTCGATACAGCACCTTCAAGATTTCGACACGCTGCTGCTCTCCAACAGACAACTCCCAAATTCGGGCTGCCGGATTTAGCGCCAACCCATAGCGTTCTCCCAACTCAATCAATCGTTGATGTAACTGACGACGCGACTCCCTCAAAACCTGTGTCGTTTGTCCCAGGATAATGTTCTCAGCCACTGTAAACGGTTCGACCAACATAAAATGCTGGTGCACCATGCCAATGCCAGCGGCGATCGCATCCTTTGGGTCGTGAAACTGTGTCGGGCGTCCGTGCAGCCAAATCTCTCCATCATCAGGAGCGTAGAGACCGCACAAAATATTCATCAGCGTGGTTTTGCCCGCACCGTTTTCGCCAAGTAGGGCGTGAATTTCCCCCCGACGAACGGCAAAATTGACATCCTGGTTTGCAATCACTCCAGGAAACGACTTGGTGATGCCTTTCATTTCCACAGCACAAGGTATCGATTGTCCAGAGATGTCTGTCGTCATTACAAGGATTGACTAAAGAATGAAGTACTCAGTGACAGTCTTAACGACTTGGTAACCTAAATTAGTATCAAAAATCACCAGTAAATAACAGAAGCGTCGATAAGAGGATATTTTCAATGTGATCACCTTGGGGAGTTACAGGAATCACAACCCTTGAAAACATCCTCTAACTCTTGAATCGACTAAAACGCAAAATTATCCATGGGTAGCTCAGCACGATCTGTCCACCCACAGAAAAGTTCTAGCCTGAGGAAGCAGTTATTCCGGTACAAAAGGAACTTCCAGTTCACCGGATGCGATTTGCTCCTTGGTTTCTTCTATTGTTGCGAGGACCTCATCTCCAACAGCATCTTGGAAATCAGCCGTAACAGCCACTTGAATGACGTTATCGGGAATACCCAACGCATAGAACTTATTATCAAACGTGTCGTTTGCCGTGTCTTCCAGCATTTGATCAAACAAGGGCTTCATATTCCACAACAGATTAGAGGCAATCACCTCTGGCCCAAGAGAGGTCATATCTCCAACATATCCAGTTGCAATACCATCGACCTCTTTCGCCGCTTCAATTTGTCCAAGGGTTGGCCCTTGCCCACAGCCAATCCAAAAATCAACGCCTGTCTCTGCCTGTGACAATGCCGCTTCTTTTGCTTTCGCAACATCATACCAATCGCCCACAGCGGCACTCGTCAACGTTGCTTCAGGGCGAATTTCCTGGGCGGCAGCCAACATCGCCTCCCCCATAGAATGACAGGCCGGAATGTCAAATCCATAGAGAGCACCCAACTTCCCCGTTTCACTCAGCTCTGCAGCAATTAACCCAATTAAGTAGGCTCCTTGGTAAAAAGGCTGATCATAATCTGCGACATTTTCAGACGTCCCATTAATCCCACCAGCCCAAGCAAAATTCGCATCTGGGAATTCTTCCGCCACCTGAAATACAGCATCTTGATAGCTAAAAGAATGAGCCACAATCATCTCATAACCTTCTTCGGCATATTGACGCATGACAGCTGCAGCATCTGATGGATCCACACTTTCGGAGATAGCAATGGTAACCCCTTCAGATTCCAATTCTTGGGTTGCATCATATGCGACTTGATTCCACGATTGGTCAGCAGCCGGCCCACTGAGGACTAACGCCAACTTAGGCCCCTCAGATTCTGGAGCTTCTTCTGATACGGCCTCACCCGCTGGTTCGGCAGCAGTTGGCTCTTCTGGAGAACCGCCAGCACAAGCCGTCACTAGCGCCACCGACAAGGTGAGCGGAACAGCAAGCACGGCCTTGCGAATCCAATGAAATGAGAATTGTGATGTCATCGTTAGAGTTCTTCCTTACAAAATAATAAACGGGTGAAAACTGGTCACAATCACTTACCGTCATGCCCATTCAACGCCAAGCTAATTAGTAGGTTGCCTGCAATCGACTGAGCAGATACTCACCAGACTTGATTGAGGCATAGCGAGGCGGATTATCGTCGCTCTGACAACTCGGAAAACAAGCAATTTCAGCATCGGCATCAGGTTGACAGAAAAAGGCCATGGAATAGCGATCGCACAACGCTTTCTCTCCCTGGGGCAGTCCCACCCGATGCTTGGTTGAACAAAACACATCATTACTCCATCGTTGGGTCAAGTCTCCCGTATTAATTAAAATCGTGCCAGGAATACAGGGAGCCGATATCCACTCACCGCCTTTGCTCTGAACCTCTAATCCCCCCACATCATCCTGAAACAACAGCGTCAGGGTGCCGTAGTCGGAGTGAGCACCGGCTCGAATTTGTCCTGGCTTCGGAATTTCGTCTAGGGGCGGGTAGTGCAGCAGTCTAAGGGTGTAGCCACAGGATTGATGTTTATCAACGATAAAATTTTCAGGCATTTGAAGGGCGATCGCAAACGCACGAAAGATGCGACTCGCTGCTTCTGAACACACCTCAAAGAAATCGCCAATGGTTTCCTTGAAGGTGTCCTGTCCTGTTGGCCACTGATTCACCACCAATGCTCGCTCTGCGATCGCAACTTCATCAGGGGATATCTCTCGCCCTACGTTAAACGCTTCCTTTAAATCCCCCGGCTGATGCTCGTCGAGTCTTTCTCTCTCTATGCCGATATATCCACGGTTACTGGTTTCACTAGACCAGGCGATCGCCCGCTTATCGTCAACGGGGAGTGCAAAAAACTGCTGAGACTGCTCAAAGGCTTGGGCGATCGCCTCTGGAGGAACACCATGATTCTTGAGGTACATGAACCCAACCTCATGGCAGGCTCGATAGATGGCCTGAGCGACCTGTTGCTTGCCGTCGGGATCATTGCCGAGGAACGGTGAAAAGTCGATGACGGGAATATCAACAGCGGTTTGAACAGCCATGATGCACCTTGAACTTGATTAGGGGTAGCAGGGCAGAAAACCCTATCAACGCTACTGATTAACGCCTAAACCCTTGGAATGATTTGTATCAGAGTTAACGGTTGGTTAAGGTAGAGCATCCTCTCGTGGTGAACACTGCTGTACAGGCCTAATAAGCATGCCAGCCAAACAACGATTCACGCTAAATACACGCTAAATAACTGTGAAAGCTGAATAAATCATTGAGGGTTTTGTGAGGCTCGTGTACTATCAGTACACGGGTTCTAGTTGATTGAATTATGTTTCAGCTTACACCACGACAACAGCAACTGTTTGAATGGATTGAGCAATATATCGCTGAAAAGCGTATATCTCCATCGATTCGAGAGCAAGCGGAGGGCATGGGATATAAATCTCCGTCTCCCGTTCAATCCCTTCTGAACCAGCTAAAAGATAAGGGGTGGATCACCTGGATTCCAAGAAAGTCCAGAAGTATCAGGATTTTGAAACAAAAGGGCGTTCCGATTGTTGGGGCAATTGGTGCGTCTCCTCTGCTCGAAACCTTTACAGACGATAATTTTGAGACGATTCCCTTTGAGCTGTTTAGTCTGATGGGGAAGCCTAGCCGTGAGGTGTCTCGCTACATTGCGGTGAGAGTTCGAGGGGATAGCATGATTGGAGATGCGATCGCCTCTGGTGATGTGGTGATTCTGCGTCCCCCAGACGGCTCAGTGAAGCCCGGAACGATTGTTGCAGCAAGGGTCGGAAGCCAGATGACGCTCAAACACTATCATCCTGTGGATGATAGCCAGGTGCAGCTCAGAGCGTCTAATGACAACTATCCTCCGATTGATGTTGCGGCCGAGAGCCTTGATATTCAAGGGGTGTATGTGTCTCTTTTGCGGGGATTCCTCTGATTGCGTCAGAACTATGCGTCAGAATCCGACCATTGAATGGTCATGCTATACCGACTCATGATTGTCCATCCTCTTCTCGAAGGTTCTTCAACTCAGAAAGCAGCACAGCCAGTTGTTTTCCTAGATACGAAGGCACATCGTCTCTATTAGAATGGGGCTTAGTAGATCGGGCTTAACTGGAGTGCTGGATTATGGTTTCAGCAGAATTGATTTCAACCTTAAGAGAGTTGAACCGTTCAGATAAGTTCTACATTATGCAGCTTTTGATCTCCGAGCTAGCCCAGCAAGAAGGAGAATTTACTTGTCAAATTGCTAGTAACTGGTCAAACGCCCCTAGTACGCAAGAATTTTTGAACAATATTTCCCTCAATGACTCTGATGAGCAACTACGAAAATGGACACAGAAGCAGTTGGCAAAATTAAATGAGGAGGATGCATAGGTGCAACAGATTGTAGAAGCAGTTTATGAGAATGGAATTTTTCGTCCCCGAGAAGTGCCAGAGTTATCTGAAGGGCAGGAAGTTCAGCTAATTATTCAATCGAGGAACAAGCTCAACTCCGATCAAATGCTTAAGTTGGCAGCTGACGTTTATGAAGAATTTTCTATTGTTCAGATTCAAGAAGTTGAGCAGATCGCACTCGATCGTCAGCACTTCTTTGAGGAATCGGTAAATCAATGACGGTTTTACCTGTACTTCTGGATACTGATATTCTCTCCGCTATCATGCGTCAAGATCCGGTTGTTATTCCAAAAGCTCAGGAATATTTGCTAGCTCATGGGCAGTTCACTTTTTCTATCATTACCCGATATGAAATTTTACGTGGACTCAAGGCAAAAGGTGCCTCAAAGCAGCTTGCAGCATTCGATCGCTTCTGTAATGTAAACACCATTTTGTCGTTGACTGATGACATCATTATTAAAGCCGCTGAAATCTACGCAATTTTGAGGCAGCGAGGCGAACTAATTGGAGACGCTGACATTTTAATTGCTGCTACTGCACTGACTAATGAGACCTGTGTAGTGACGAATAATCTTAATCACTTTCAGCGTATCCCCGAATTGCAAGTTCAGAACTGGCTACAGACGTGAAAGATGGTTTTCCACCGTCATTATTGCTGCGATTTTTGCAGTTTTTTGACTATCTTTGAAAAGAAACCCTATGGCCGATTCCACCCCAACCCTGAATGATGCTCAACTTCGAGTCAGAGCACTTGCTACCCTCAAACAAGAACTCGGCATGGCAGCTACTCTACGCTTTCTGGCATTAATCAACCAAAATTCAACTGACTATGTAGACATTTCTCGTCAGATCTATGAAAGACAGCAATTAGACGCAATTTTTTCTAGAGCCAAACAAAACTGGAAAAGTTAGCTTTTAACCAATTTCAGAACCTTGGAATCGAGTTAGTGAAAGCTAAAGATTGCGAAGGTTGCTGGTATTTGTTGGGTAGACGATAGCCCTTCCTCTTCACCATGCATTCCACGCTAGATTAATGTTCAGAAATGATGATGCCGAAAGTCAGCTTGTAGGGCGATCGCTACGCATCAAAATTGTTGGCATATTCCTAGAACAAATCAAGCCGTTTTGCGATTGTGAATCATACTATGTCGCGATCGCCGTCAAATTACCTGCATCGTCCCGAGATTTTGTCTTCGACTCAGTGTGGTTTATGCAGCGTGACTTTTGATGGTTGATTGGGATGCTAAACAAGAGTCTCCTAGCAGATTCGTGAGGCGATCGCCCTACCATCACCTGTGATGGTTTAGCCCACGGCAAAGTCTGTGAACTGTCGCTTGAAAGGAGAAGGTTACGTTTATTGATGGCTGGCGACTTAATAAGCCAACCTTCTTTTTTTTCAAGAGCGTGCTTAACGGCATCATGAAATACGTCTTTTGCGGCCCTATAGCGATATGCAACCGCATCAAGCACAACAACGGTGATGTGGGGCGCGCCGCACCCCACATCACCGCACTTAATCAACCCGCACAGCGCTAAGGCGTAAAACTCAGAGAGACCTTCTCCACTCAATTCTAGTGTGAGAGGATGCTTGAAGATGGGTTGGCTGTTATGATAAGCGCTTTCAACTAAATTCTCATACAAATTCAGGAGTGCTCATGAGCCAGGTGCAGCCCAAACTTATCATTCACGGTGGAGCTGGAAGCTCCCTCCAGGGCAAAGGTGGCGTCGAAACAGTGAGGGCACTGCTGTCGTCCATGGTGGAGTCGGTCTATCACCAACTGAAACAGGGAGCGACCGCAGAAGATGCCGTAATCGCAGGTTGCCAGATCCTGGAAGATGAGCCTCGCTTCAACGCAGGCACGGGGTCTGTCCTGCAATCAGACGGGCAAGTTCGCATGAGTGCCTCCCTCATGAATGGGGCAACCCAGCAATTCAGCGGTGTCATCAACGTTTCCCGCGTCAAAAATCCCATCCAGCTGGCAAAATTTCTCCAAACCTCGCCAGACCGAGTGCTATCGGATCACGGATCAGCAGCCTTGCTGCGAGAGCTCCAGATTCCTGACCATAATCCCCTGACGGATAAGAGATTAAAAGAATGGCTGGAAGAGCGAACAGGCAACTTTCAGCGCTCCATGGCCAATGTGATTTCTGAAGATGCGGCCCCAACCGAAAGTGAGGCTGGACGAGGAACCATCGGCGTGGTTGCTCTCGATGACCAAGGACACATTGCCGTAGGCACCTCAACGGGTGGCAAAGGCTTTGAGCGGGTGGGGCGAGTGAGTGATTCAGCGATGCCTGCCGGAAACTATGCAACACAATACAGCGGAGTGAGCTGTACTGGGATTGGGGAAGACATTATTGATGAGTGCTTAGCCGCTCGCATTGTCATTCGCGTCACAGATGGGGCAACGCTGCACGATGCGTTTATGCGTTCCCTAACGGAATCAGCCAATAACAACCGAGACTTGGGCGCCATTGGACTGAGCCACACAGGGGCGATCGCCTGGGGCAAAACAAGTGAGGTGCTGTTAGCGGCATACCACAATGGAGACGCCATTGGAGATACGTTGGAACTCGATGCTGGGTTGCAAGTGGGCACGTGCTAGAGATTGCAGTTCAATCAGCGATCATAGGCGTCTCCATCCCTTCCCCTCATATCCATAGGACATCTTGCCTGGATAAAAAATCTCAGCAAGGAGTTCTAACGAATCGATTAACCGTGGGCCTGGGCGATTGAAATACTGGTTGCCATCTGTGATGTAAACCCGATTTTCTTTGACCGCTCTCAAGGTTGTCCATTCTGGGCGATGAATGAGTGCGGCCATCTCCTCATGTGTTTTCGACAAGTCGTAGCCACACGGCATGGCCACAATAATGTCTGGGTCTTCTGCCGCCAGCGCCTCCCATTGGAGCCAGGGTGAATGTTCACCGACTGTGCCAAAACAGGATATTCCACCCGCCAGCTCCACCAGTTCAGGAACCCAATTGCCAGCAGCCATCAGCGGCTCAATCCACTCGATACAGGCAACCGTCGGGCGATCGCCCTGCGCCATTTTTTGCACCTGTTGAACACACGCTGAGAGTCGCTGCTTAAGCCATAGAATCAGCGGCTCCCCATCGACCCCAATCGCTTGAGCCACATGACGAATATCACTCCATAAATCATCTAAAACTCGGGGCTGCAACGAAATGATGGTGGGTGACGCTTTCACCAACGTCGCCACTGCTGCCTCAACATCTGACAAGTTGACCGCACACACATCACATTGAGCCTGCGTCAGAATATGGGTCGGTTGTAGCACGTCCAGCAATTCGGTGTTGACCTGATACACACTCAGCGCAGATTGCAATAACTCAGTCACCCGATCATGCACATCCGCACTGCTTCCCTCCGGGTTGAATTTAGGGGAAGTGCAAACCGGGAGAGCCTCAATACCAGGAGGGCAATCACATTCGTGCGATCGCCCAACCAAAAAATCAGCCAACCCTAGAGCCGCGACAATCTCAGTCGCACTCGGAATAAGCGACACAATACGACACTGGCTTTCTCCAAACTGGTTATCTCTAAGGTCACTGAACATGAATACGACTCCCCAATCACTCCCATTAATCAAACATGGCAAGCGACATCAGAAAATGTTGATGGACATTGAAACACTTTGCATAGACAAGGTCTCTATCCTCAACTCAAATGAATTCACCGTCACGCATCCAAGAATTGTAACAAAATTTAACGATCGACAAGCTCATAGTTTGTCGTTTGTTTTCAGAAACGTTGTCAGCTGTAATACACCTATCTCGTAATATAGGCTACAGTTCAAAAGGATGTATTTTGTTCCGCAACGCTGCCTACGACTATCTCTGTCGCTCATTAAAGTGACGAGGGCAGCAGAGTTGGTGATATCAAGCAAGGCTTGCCCTAGCGAAGAATCCTATTCATCAACTCACATCGTTTCTAAAACAAGAAACCTTCACTCTAGAACTTCCCCAAACGTACTTCTAAGTGATTGGCTCTCGAAACCAGATATCAATGAGTGTTGAATGATTCTGGCTCACATTGATATATCGGCTGAAACGCTATTGCAGTACGTAGACAGAACAACAGATTTCATCCTTATCCATCTTGTAACGATACCTCTTCCAAGTTGACGTCAGGTGTCACACTGTCACAGATGTGTACCTCCCAACTCAGGTTGTTGTTCTGTCTTCAAATCATCTGGTTGTACTGACTTATGACTGCATTCGCACTAGAGCCAAATTCAAGCTGGAACCATCTATTTGTAAACACCAATCGAATTCGACTCCATTGCGTTACCCAAGGAGAGGGTGAACTAGTTGTCTTACTCCATGGGTTTCCAGAATTTTGGTATTCATGGCGGCATCAAATTCCTGCATTAGCCCGACACTTTAAAGTTGTTGTCCCTGATTTGCGAGGATACAACGACTCCGACAAACCCAACAGCGGCTATGACTTAGATACATTAAGCACTGATATCAAAGGATTAATTCACAATCTTGGATATCGAAAAGCCCATGTGATTGGACATGATTGGGGAGGCTCGATAGCATGGCATATTGCTCACCGCTTTCCAGAACACATTCACAAGCTGGCTGTCCTCAATGCTCCTCACCCACAGCAATTTATGCAGGAGCTGGTAAGCAATGTCGATCAGCTACGCAGAAGCTGGTATTTGTTAGCGTTTCAGGTGCCAAACCTTCCAGAAACCTTGATTCGAATGAATCTAAAGGATTTTGTTAAAAATCTATTTCAAGGCCAATCGGTGCGCAAAGGAGCCTTCACAACCCAAGACACCGAAATTTATCAGGCGGCCTTAGAAAAACCTGGAGTGTTATCGGCAGCTCTGGAATATTATCGACACTTTCTTTCCGTGCCATCCTGGGTTCGTCATTGGGGGCGATCGCTGACTCCGATAAAAGCCCCAACGCTCGTACTGTGGGGAGAAGATGATCTGTTTCTTAGCCACGCTCTTCTCGAAGGACTAGAACAATGGGTCGCAGCCCCTTTTAAGCTAAAACGCATCCCTCACTGTGGGCATTGGATACAGCAAGAAGTCCCACAAACGGTCAATCGAGAGCTTTTACACTTTCTAACAAAGAACCGTTAACACCACAATAAGAGAGTTGCAATTAAATCCCCTACTGGCATCAGGAATCATTGCGGTAGGGGCATCAGCGTAGCCATACCCTTTAGGCGATATGGCCATTCGCTCTGACCGTTAGTGTGTTAAGAACCCAACTTGGCAAATTTCTCAAAATTGCAACCAAGAAATAAGGGTTTGGGGC
>JBCCWF010000102.1:0-16361 GCA_039194035.1 Cyanobacteria bacterium P01_E01_bin.6
AGACACTTTGGCTCAATCCTTCTGGTTACTACACAAATTGTTCCCAAAACAAATCACGGGGTTAAGTACCTGGACGAAATTAAAACCAAACCCCAAAATACTGGGCCGCCCGCGCCGGGGGCGGCACAGTATTTGGAAGGTTACGTTTACTTATGACTAGCTACTTATCAACTTAAAGCTGGATGTTCTAACCAATCTTAAAGAGATTGTTGACCCAACCTTCAGCTTGGACTATTACAAACTCGTTTTGTTTCTGTGTTGGACACAAGGCAACCTGTATAACAAAGGGAGTTCCCCCTAAAGCATTGCCCCATGCGAAAGCCCTCACCGTCAATTAGACAATCGGTTCACTCCATCGGCTTAAGCCTTGCGATCGCCTCTGTGACTGGGTTGTTGATGTCTGCTGTTCTACCATTATCTACCAATAATATTTGGGGTTCTGTAGCAACAGCACAAACTCATGAAACTCAAGCAGCAGCAGCAGATTGGCTACTCGCAGAAGGCTGGAATCAGTATGATTCGAATCAACAGCAAGAAGCAATACAGTCTTTTCAGGCTGCGCTGGAGATTTATCAAGCACTTAGCAACCGAGCGGGCGAAGGCGAAGCACTCAATAACATTGGCTTTATTTATGCGATTCTTGGGCAATACCAAGAAGCAATAAGATATTTTCAAGAGTACTTTGAAATCAGTCGAGAACTTGGCGATCGTGTGACTGAAGGTAAAGCACTCGAGAACATTGGCTTTATTTTCTTTAGAAGGGGGCAATATCAAGAAGCCTTGAGCTATTTCCAAGAAGCCCTCGACATTCGTCAAGAGATTGGCGATCGCCAGGGCGAAGGCTTATCTCTCAACCGAATTGGCAACGTTTATTCTAGCCTGGGGCAATACCAGGAGGCACTAAATTATTACCGACAATACTTTGATATTAGCCAAGAGATTGGCTATCTTCGGGGCAAAGGTGAAGCACTTAATAATATTGGCTTTGTTTACCACAACCTGGGACAATACCAGGAAGCCTTGAACTATTACCAACAATATCTTGACATCAGTCAGGAAATTGACTATCGATTCGGTGAAGGCGACGCACTTAATAATATTGGATGGGCTAACTTGAGCCTTGGCAAGTACCAGGAAGCACTAAGTTACTACCAGAGATCCTTTGCCATCCGTCAAGAGATTGGAGATCGAAGGGGCGAAGGCGAATCGCTCAACAATATTGGGACGGTGTATCACCAGCAGGAAAACTATGCTGATGCCCTGCAACAATTTCAGCAAGCACTTACGATTCGTCGAACTATTGGTGATCGGACAGGTGAAGCCCAATCTCTCTGGTGGATTGGCTATCAGCTCCAGCAGCAGAGCCAATCCGAACTTGCCATCGTCTTCTACAAAGACGCCATCAATGTTCAGGAAGCTATTCGTACAGATTTAGGTGGCTTACCCCAAGAACTTCAAGAGTCTTACACCCGCACAAAAGCTGAAGAAAATTACCGTCGTTTAGCCGATTTATTACTCCAGCAAGACCGCATTCTCGAAGCCCAGCAAGTCCTCGACCTACTCAAAGTACAAGAATTGGATGATTACTTGCGCGGTGTTCGCGGGGTCAATGAGCGGGTATCGATCTTGCGTCCAGAGCAAGAGATCCTGACTGCATATGATGAGCTACAAAAGACCGCCATTGATATCGGTCAAGAACTAACGGAACTCCGTCAGCGTCGCGCACGGGGCGACATGTTGTCTACGAGTGATGAACAACGGTTAGAGACACTAAAGGATCTTCAGGAGGATATTAATCGTCAGTTCACGGCGTTTCTCTATAGCGCTGAGGTCGAACAACACTTGGCCGAGTTGAGTCCCCGCCTCTTGCGCCAAAATATCGACCTGGCCGATCTGGCCGGACTGCAAGACAACCTCGCCAACCTCAACGCCGTCCTCCTCTATCCCCTCATTCTCGGCGATCGCCTTGAACTGGTCATCACTACTCCCGTCTCCCCACCCCTGCGCCGCACCGTCGATATTGAAAAGGCCGACCTCAACCGCATCATCTCTGATCTACGGCAACAGCTCCGCGACCCCTCCTCCGACCCCAAAGCCCTCGCCCAAGAACTCTACAGCTACCTGATTCGCCCCATCGAACAAGACCTCGCCGACCTCACGGAAGCCTCCCCCACCGGCACCCCACCCACCATCATCTACGCTCCCGACGGCGCACTCCGCTACATTCCTCTATCGACCCTCCACGATGGCAATGACTGGCTGGCTCAGCGCTTCCGCATCAACAACATCACCGCTAAGTCCTTTACCGAGTTCCAGTCTGAGCCAGTCACCAATCCCCAGGTGCTCGCTGCCGCCTTTGCCGATGAAACCTTGGTGCATCCGGTTCCTGTGGGGAATACCACTGAAGAGTTTCGAGGCTTGCCCTTTGCTGGAACCGAAGTGATCAACCTGACGAACTCGTTCACCAGCATCACCGCCCCCCTCCTCGACCGCGACTTCAACTGGGATGCCTTGAAAGACCACCTAGATGTCGCCAACATCGTCCACTTCGCCACCCATGCTGCCGCCGTCCCCGAAGCGCCCGAACTATCGTTTATCTTATTTGGCGATGGTACCGCGCAAACCCTGCTCGACATTCCGAACTGGCCTCTAGAAAATGTAGATTTAGTGGTACTCAGCGCCTGCGAAACAGGCATTCCCGGTCAGCTCACCAGCGGCGACGAAATTCTTGGTCTGGGCTATCAGTTCCAAACCCGAGGAGCGCGAGCCGTTATCGCCTCCCTCTGGAAAGTCAGCGATGGCGGCACCCAAGCCTTGATGACCGCCTTCTACACCGCCCTCCAGCAACCCGGCATCACCAAAGCCGAAGCCCTCCGCCAAGCCCAGACCGCTCTCATCACCGGAGACTATCAGGTGCTGGGGCTAGATGAGCGGGGCGCAACAGGCATTCGCCAGCGCATTCAAACCGACATCCCGCAACCCGTCAGCAGCAATCTCGACTACCCCTACTACTGGTCGCCGTTTATTCTCATCGGCAATGGATTGTAAATAACTCGGTCATCTTTCTCAAGCGTTGGGTCAACGTTGTTCGTTGCACAATCAGCTCAGCGGTAAACCCACCACTATCGAGCGGCGCTACTATCTGCTCAGTCTCGATGGTAGGGATCAACAAATACGAGGGAGTTGCTCTCCGCTGAGCAAATCGAGAACCCGTTGTGTGCCAGCAGCGGATTGTAGGGTTACGAAAGGTGCCCTATTATCAATCACCTGACCAATAATGTGGGCAGATGGATGATATTGACGCAAGCATTCTAAAGCAACTGTTGCGACTGATGAGGGAACAAACGCAATAAATCGTCCTTCATTCGCGACATAGAGGGGATCCAGTCCCAGTAGTTCGCAAGCTCCGAGGACTTCGTCTTCAACGGGAATATTCGCTGATTCAAGCTTGATTTGGACATTGGCAGATAATGCAATTTCATTGAGTGCGCTAGCAAGCCCTCCCCGAGTGAGATCGCGCATGCAATGAACAGGAACATGGGTCAGCAAATCAAGCACAGGTGTGATGAGAGGAGCTGAGTCACTCTCAATGGTGGTTTCAAAGGCTAGCCCTTCTCGGGCAGAGAGAATCGCGATGCCGTGTCGGCCTAGATCTCCATTCAGAATCACAACATCGCCTTGTTGTATCGCGTTGGGATGAATGGGGCGATCGCCTTCGATCACGCCAATGCCAGCTGTGTTGATAAACAGTCCGTCGCCTTTGCCTCGATCAACGACCTTCGTATCTCCGGTCACGATCTGAACGTGGCATTGCTGTGCTGCAGATTGAATTGATTGAACAATCTGCCAAAGGGTTGTCATAGGAAGTCCTTCTTCCAAGATGAAGCTCAGACTCAGATAGAGGGGTCTTGCGCCAGCCATGGCCAGATCATTGACGGTGCCGTGGACAGCCAGGGAACCAATATCACCTCCCGGGAAAATCAGAGGTGTAACCACATACGAGTCGGTTGTGAATGCAAGTCGTTCTCCCTTGATACTGAGACTTGCAGCATCATGTTGCCAATCAGGTTCAGGCTGAAACGTTGCCAGAAACATCTCGTCAATCAGCTGATGCATGAGGCGACCGCCGCCACCATGGGCCATGAGCACGTGGGGATAGTGTTGGAGCGGAATGGGGCAGGTGATTGACGGGTGTTGTGGCATGGGTTGAGGGAGAGCAGTGAGTATGCGGAGGTGGGGTGATGCGGAGATCGGGATGTTGGGGTGATGGGGTGATGGGTGGAGGTTATTGAGGCTTGACTCTATGGCCAGCTTCAATGTGTTCGCTGGGGTGTAAGATGACTTGGTCTTCTGGCTGTAGCCCTGATTCGACGGCAGCGGCGGTGGTGCTGCGTCTGCCAATGGTAATGTGACGGGGGTAGGCACGGTTGTTTTCAACGACGAAGACGCACCAGTTCTCCTGGCAGCGATAGAGGGCACTCACGGGCACTTGCAACGCATTGTCATCGGCCCAAATAACAATTCCGGCTTCGATGCGGTAACCGTCTCCTAGGAATTGATCGCTAGAGAATTGAGAGGACAATTGAGAGGGTGATTGAGAGGATTCAAGGGCTGACTCGATTCCATGGGCAACAAAGGTACCGATGACGTTGACCCGCTGTTCTTCGACGCCCAGGGCAGAGACTTCTGTAAAAGCGGCGGGTTCTACATAGCTGACAACGGCGGTGAGAGGTTCGCGTCCTCCCCACTGCTCAACATGAATCGGATCACCCGGTTCGATATTCACGGCATCGGCAGAGAGGACATCAATCACGAGTTCTAAGTCGGCAGGATTCCCCAATTCGATCAGGGCTTCTCCTGCTTCGACAAAGCGGGCGCTGGCTTCAGGAACACTAAGGACCATCCCATTGACGGGAGCCGTCATTGTCGTGCGGAGGGCTTCGTCTGCAAGATTTGTGAGTTCGGCTTCGACCCCTGCGATTTGAGCGCGGTAGACCTCAATCAGGTAGTCGGGATCCCGCTGTTCAGCTCGGAGAAGGGGAAGCGCTTCTTGGGCATCAACAACGGTGGCGATCGCCCTTTCTAGTTCCTGCTGAGCGGCTTCTAGCTCTTGGGTCAGTCGGGTTTCGTCGAGTTCGGCGGCTTCTCGTTGTTGGCGAGATAAGGCACCTTCGTTCTCAAGATCCTGCGCACGGCGGCGATCGCGACTGGCTTGGTCGAGAGCCGCACGGGTCTGAGAGACGTTCGCGGCGGCGGCCTGCTGAGCGGCTTCTGCTGAGCGCAAGCGAGCCTCTGCTTGAGTGAGTTCTTCAGATTTAGGGCGTTGGGTTTCAACCCCAATGAGTTCAGCCTGGAGTTCTTGTAACCGAGCTTGGGCTGCACGCACTTGGGAGGAGAGGGGCAAGGGATCGATTTGAGCAAGGATAGCATTAGCCTCTACAACATCTCCTGCGTCTAGATCAATGCGTTGCAAGCGACCCGCCACTGGCGCAGAAACGACGTATCGCTCCTTCACACGAGTTTTGCCCTCAGCATCAACCGTCACGGAGAGGGGAGCTTCGATGACCGTTCCAACATCCACTTCAATGGGATCTGGGCGAAAGGCCAATGCGACAAGGGTCACAACACCCGCTCCAATTAAGCCATAGGGAAGCCAGCGGGGTAAACGGAACGGTTTCCATCGTTGTTTGCTCGTCGGAGTCCTTGTTGCAGTTTCTTCGGAGCGCAATCGGAGTTGGACGGCGTTATTGTTCGCATGTTCGTTCATCGACCCCATAGCTCTATCTCCTTACTCACGGGTTTTTAGCACGGCAATCAAATCAAGACGGTTGAGCTGGTGACGAATCATTCCACCGGAGATGAGAGCAGCCGTCATGATGACCACAAACGCAAACGCATAGCTGGCAGGGGTGACCACGAGTGGAAAGCGAAACAGCTCCCAGTCATAGAGGTGAGTCATCAGCGCGGCCAGCCCAAACCCCAGTGCAAAGCCAATGGGCATGGCCAGTGTCAGCAGCACGGCCTGCTCGCCCAGCAAAATGAATGCAATTTCACCTTGCGTAAAGCCGATGATACGCAGCGTTGCCAGTTCTCGTCCGCGCTCTGATAGGGCAATGCGAGCGGCATTGTACACGACTCCAAAGGCAATGATGGAGGCAAACCCCACCAACACCACGGTAAACCCAGCCATGCTTTCAGCAATGATGGATTCAAACTGGTCGATGGTGGTTTGGCGCAATGCCACACTGGCGACAGTTGGGGTTTGCTTCAACTGGGTATAGAGTTGCTGCTGCTGGTGCTCATCGACCTGCAAATATGCCCCAGACACCGTAAATCCTTCACGCATCAGTCGATTGAGAGCATGAATATCCATGTAGGCCGAGATCCCGACCAGTTCATCGAAAATGCCAGTGATGGGCACTGTGCGAGTGGGTCGTTCTCCTTCCAGGACTTCTACGAGCAGCTCATCTCCCAGGTGGGCGTGTAAGATATCGGCGAGTTTGGTCGATAGAAGAATCCCTTCGGGCGGCAACGATACCGGGCGCTGATCGCGATCCAATAGGCGGCGCAATTCATGGGTGGGTTCCACGCCAATGATGCCACTGAGTTTTTGTCGATGACCAAACCGAATGCGGGCGGGTACGGTACGAAAGGGTTCCGCCCGCAACACGCCAGGGAGATGATAGAGGTCAAATCGAGCTTGAGCCGATAGCGGATTATTGAACACTAGGGTGATGTCTTCTCGCTGAATCGTCCGGAACTGGATATCAACCAGAGCATCCATGGCGTCGGTGAAATAGCGACCTAGAACCAGGATGGCGATCGCCACTGCAATCCCGACCATCGACATCAACCCTTGTAAGGGGTGACGTTCCAAATTCCGCAAGATGATCCGACTGGAAGACGAAAACCATCGCTGCACGCCCAGTTTTTCAATCAGAGTCGGGCGATAGGTAGCAGGGGGTTCAGGGCGCATGGCTTCGGCTGGAGGCAGCATCACCACCCGGCGCACCGCCAGAAACGCCCCCACCGTTGCGGCACCCGCACTGACCAGCAGTGCCGTTAGTAACACGGCTGGACGAATGTCATAGCGGAGCAATGGAAAGTGATAGAAATCAGCGTAGAGGCGTGTCATCCCCCAGCCCAACCGCCAGCCCAGTGCTGTGCCTAACAAACTTCCCAGCAACACGACTACCATGACTAGTTTCAGATAGTGAATTCCCACCACAATGTTGTCGTAGCCAAACGCTTTCATGACCGCAATTTGATCACGCTGAGTACTGACCAACCGACTGAGCAACAGATTGAGCAAAAAGGCTGCAATCCCCAGGAAAATGCATGGCACAAGAACAGCTTGGGCAGAAAGCTGCTGGATCTCATCGGAAATAAATGTGTGTGAAATCTGGTCTTCTCGCCCAAAGGCTCCCAACCCCCCATAGATTTCAAGGAGCTGATCCAGTTGAAAAATAACCCCCGCCTCGCTAGCTCCGGGCATCAAAGTTAGCGTGACATCATTAAACGCTCCTTTCATATCAAAGGCCGTACTGAGAGCATCCTGCGGCATCCAAAGCAGGCCAAAATGTTCGTTGTCAGGCACTAGTTCTGTGCCTCGAATTTCATAGATATATTCTGGGGAGAGAGCCATGCCCACGATCCGCAGCGTTTGCCAGCGTCCGTTAATAATGGCTCCGACGGTGTCATTCAATTCGAAGTGATTCGCCTTAGCAAAGGTCTCACTGGCTAATACCTCATCCCCCCGTTCTGGATAGCGCCCTGTGCGAATAAACAGGTCATTCAGCATTGCCGTGGGGTGTTCTGGAATCGAAATCAACCGTCCTGTGGCAGGTTCTGCTAGCCCTTCCACCGACAGCGTCACGTCTTTGACCACCCGCGTCTGCACGATATCGACTCCAGGAATAGCGGCGATTCGGGACATGAGATTGTCTGGAGCCCGCTTCAACTGCACAAACACATCCGCAAATCGATACTGCTCGTAGTAGGTGCTTTGACTAAGCTGGAGAGACGAATAGGCACTCATCATCGTCACCAAACTGGCGATGCCACAGGCCACGATCAGCACAATCGCAAGGACTTGTCCCCGCATGTGCAGTAAATCGCGGAATAGCTTTTGATCAAGCGCGTTCATGCCCAATGCTCTCCATTGCCTTACCACTCCAGCTCAGATGGAGATACTTTCTGCGCGTTGCACGCAATCTCGGCGATCGCCCCACTGCGCATGTGAATCACCCGATCGGCCATCGCGGCGATGCCTGCATTATGGGTGATGACGGCTGTGGTCGTGCCGAACTCTTGGTTGATCTGTGCCAGGGTGTCCAGCACCCGTTTCCCTGTCTCAAAATCTAAGGCTCCTGTTGGCTCGTCACACAACAGCACCTCTGGACGCTTCGCAATGGCACGGGCGATCGCCACCCGCTGTTGCTCTCCTCCCGACAATTGTGCTGGGAAATGATCGAGGCGGTTTTCCAGGCCAACTAACCCTAGTGCATCGTCCGGTTTCATTGGGTGCCGTGCAATATCAGTGACTAGGGCCACATTTTCCCGTGCCGTCAAGCTGGGAATCAGGTTGTAAAACTGAAACACGAAGCCGACTGAGTTGCGGCGAAATCGGGTTAGGGTTCCTTCATCTGCGTCAGTCAGCGCACGATTATGAAAATAGATGTGACCACCCGACGGCACATCCAACCCACCCAGGATATTCAGCAGCGTTGATTTGCCGCTTCCCGATGGCCCTAGCAGCACGATAAATTCGCCTTCATAGAGGTCTAAATATACGGATCTCAGAGCATGAACTTGAACCTCTCCCATGACATAGACTTTGCTTACCTGCTCTATGTGAAAAACAACAGGAGAATGTTGAGGAGGAAGCCGTGATTGAGTTGGATGAAGCAAGGATTTATCTGATGACGATGGTCTTTCCCCATACTGTAGTCAGAAATATTGGGGAAGTTATGAGGAATAGAGCCTTTACTAAATCCATCCTGGAATACCCTCACAAGTTCCTCAAGGCAGTTCCTTAGACTAAAAGTGTTACCCCTGGGTTCATCGCAAATGTTCAAACATTACATCAAGATTCAACGCTTATTGAGGTGATGTTCTATGACAAATACGATACAAAGCATTCAATCAGAAAAGAATCCTACATTCATTGTCATCGGGTATGGAAATCCTCACAAAGGAGATGAGGCTATTGGTACAGAAGTTATCTCACAATTAAGCGCACTAGAGATTCCAAATCTTGAAGTCCATTCCGTACCTCAACTTACTCCAGAATTATCAGGTAAGCTCGCGACTCCAGATTATGCTGTTTTTGTTCATGCTTGTGAATTTAATAATGGTAATCCGGTTAAGTTAACCGCGTTAGAAGCTTACGGTTCCGAATCAACAGGATCGGGGGTTCCTGCCTTGGGACATTCGTGCGATCCTTGTTCATTATTAGCTCTGACCAAATCCGTGTATGGTCATTGTCCCAAATCTTGGTGGGTTAAGGTTTCAGCACGTGACTTTATACCCAACCGTCCATTATCAACGTTAGCCAGGCAAAGTGTAGCCCACGCGTTACAAGTTATTGAAGCGTTAGTGTGCTCCGTAACGAAGGCAGTTGCCCATAAAAAAGATACCTATCAAACGCTGACTGAGTAATCACAACACCGTTGGGAGTGGCGAAGTCGCGTTAGCCAAGTGTCTAAGCACGACACAATTCAGGGCTTATGAACTGACTTTCACAGCGCGATCGCTCCTCTTGAGAAAGAGCGTCCATGGCTACATCGCGCCGCAGCACCATCCCATTGTGACCATTGATAAATCGAGGTAATTCCTCAAATTCAATCAACGCTAAGGTCTGCATGTCGTACGTCGTGTAGGTCGTCAAGTCGGGAGCGTCAAAGTTGATGTCTAACACCGTCAATGCTTTCCGGGGTGGGAGAGAGCTATCCACAAGGGGACGGGGGCCAGAACCCAGGATGCCGGTGTGTAATAATTGCAGGTCACCTTTGTGGGCTGGGTAATAGGCATGCTGATGGCCACTAATGTAAGTATGAACGTGATGGCGCTCCAGCATTTCCCTGAGTTGATCTGCATTTGCCATGACCTCGCCCGGACGGTCGCGCCCGACGGCGATGCCATAGAGCGGTAAATGCCCCAGCAGAATCTTGATTTTGGCTGATTGAGCTTCAGGACTCTCTAATGCTTGCTCCACCCAATTCAGCTTTTCCTGGGGAATGTTGAACGACGACCCATCCCAAGCCAAAAAGAAAACGTCGTTAAACTTAAAGCTGTAGTAAAAAGGAAAGTCCTGGCGATCGACAAATTCAACGCCGGGATCATGGGCTGTTTCATTCCAATAATCTCTCGCCACTGAGCGCTCGCGTTCAAATAAAAATTCCCCGGAGACTCCTTGAGCACCAGACGCATCATGGTTACCGATCGTAAACCCGTAGGGCACCGTTGCCTGCCGCAGCGGTGCCGCGACATGGTCATCAAAGGCTGCCCACATTGCTTGTAGCTGATCATCCGATAGCGTTGGATTTTGTCCTGCCACCATATCGCCGCTACACACGACCATATCCGGCCGCCAGAGTGGCAGCAGCGTCATCGCCTTATCCACTTCTGGGTCATAATCGGTGGAACCATAGGCACTATTGAGATCGCTAATAACAACCAAACGGATGTCGCCTCGTGGCGGATTATAGAGTCCATCCGCCCCTACACTGGCTACTAATGATTGCGTGTCAGCGGGCAAGGCTACGTCAGTTGGTTCTTGCGCGGTTTCAGTTGCCTGGATGGGCGATTCCGTACCAGGAGATTCTGTGATAGACGGGGTGGATACGGAAGGAAGGATCTGGTTAGGCTGACAACCGTGCAAAACCAGCACCAGGAAAAACCCTACGAAGACTTGTAGACAAGCCTTTAAGCACCTGTTGAAATCAACATTGTTTAGACCAATCAGCAAGAACGATCGCCCACACCACATTCTCTTATCCTCCATTCCTTGCCGAGAATCCATCCTTAAAACCCATTACAGAGCATCATCTGTTCGTCTATCAATAACCCACAAATATCTCCTGGTTGCAACTCATCAAACCGCATGCGATCCATCATCGTCTACTCACTTTTTTCGTCTACGGTGATATACCGTTAGGTGATTCCTGAAATCCTTGCATGACAGAGATTCCACTATCTCTGACAAAGTCTACCCATCCTTATCCTTCAGAAATTTGAGAAAGGCTTGCACTTTCGCCGTCTGATGCAAATCAACATGGGTAATCAGCCAGAATGGGATATCCCACGCATCCTCATGGGGCCATATTTCAGTTAAATCATTGTGTTGATTGGCTCTATGGGTCGGAAGGAAACCAATGCCTGCTCCTAACAGGACAGCCTGTTCTGCCACCAAGCGACTGTTGCCGCGAAAGCTAATACTGCTTTCGGGTATATTGCTTTGCATCCAGATATCAAAGGATACTTGAGAGTTGAGGTTGTCAGAGCCTACAAACCGGTGGTTGGCAAAATCATCAAATGTTTGAGGTATGCCTTGGCGAGAAACGTAGTCTGCGCTGGCATACAACCCCATTCTGAGCGTTGTAAAAGGCTGCACGACATTATCCGGTTGGTCTGGTTTAGGGCCAGTGCGTACGGCCACATGGGCTTCTCCATATTCCAGCCGAAACAGGCGATCGCTGGCCATATATCGCACCACAATGCTCGGATGTTCGGCCTGAAAAGCGTTTAGCACCGATATTAACATCGGCGCAACGACATACAGAGAGGTCACAATAAAGTCCCCTGACAGTTCTGTTACGCGCCCCTTTGTTCGCCCTATCAGTTGGCTAAATTGCTCATCCGTGGTTTGAGCCACCCGCATTAAATCCAATCCCACCTCGGTGGGCGTATAGCCGCGCGAGTGCCGCTGAAAAATCTTTGCGCCCAAAACGGCTTCTAGCGCATCAATATGACGGATAACGGTGGCACGATGTACCCCCAGAACCTCAGCTGCGGCGCTGACGGTTCCTAGCCGTGCAACCTGATAGGCGGTTCTAATTTCGTTCCAGTTATCCATTCGGTCAGTCTACAGAACATGCACATGCCATTTGCATACTAGCGGTTCTAGTCTCGTTCTAGTTGTCCATTAGATCAGCCTGCAAAAATGCACATACAGTGTGCGTAAAAATGGGATTTACAACAATTTTTAAACATGCAACTATGGCATCGGAAATAGGGCATGGCTCATGTCTCAGTTGCTCCTAATCGTTACTAAGTATTTCGGCATCATTAAAAAACAGTTTCTAAGCCCTGCATCGCCTGCTACGCAGTCAGTGCAGAGTTTATGAATTTATATCTAATTGTGTCTACCTACTCAACAGATCAAGGATATTGAAGATGCTTTAAAGGGTTTCAATAAAACAAATTTGCACTCTTTAGAGCACGAGCTGACAACGAAAAATAAAAGGAGATTAAGTTGCTCATAGAAACTCATATTCTAAGAGAGCTTTATGCTACCCGCTATCGTGGAAAAGATCCGACATATGCTCTTGTGGTCTCCCACGGGTTTGCTGGCCATGGTGGAATTTATGATGGGTTTTGCACGTATTGCGCTGAGCAAAAAGGTGCGGACATCTGGAGTTACGATGCTCCCGGTCATGGAAAATCGACACGCAGCACTCGACCACGTGGTCAGTTTGAGTTTGCCGAGTGGGCTCAAGCAGGTGTCGATTTTGCTACCCATGTTAAGCAAGAAACAGGACTCCCCGTCTTCCTTCTGGGGTCAAGTTTTGGTGCTGCTGCTGCCTACTCTGGGGCCTATGCTGAGGCAGTCACAGGCGTAATCATTATGGGATCGGCGGTTGTGCCTGGTGGTCCTTTTCTCAAAAATTTGAGAGCGCCCTTAAAATCAGAAGCTTTTCAGACGGTTGTCAAGATGATTGGGCGCAGCGCAAGGATCGATGTCGATCTTGCTTTCGACTTTGACGAAGACTATGGCATAGATGGTGCAGGAGAAATGAAACACTCCGACCCATGGAATACCTGGAGTTATGATCTGGCGTCTTGGGCATCGGTATTTGCTCACGATCCAATTGTCGCCATTGAAGACAACACAACGCCCATTTTGTTGGTTGGCGGTGAGAAAGACCCTAATTTTCCGCCCGATTTAATCAAGGCAACGGCAGAGGCGATCGCTGGCCCAGTGGAATACACAATTATGGCGGATGCGACGCATCAAATGATGATTTATCACACCGAGGGCTTCTGTGAGATTGTCCAGGAATTTGTAGACAGACACATCTAAATTGTTCAGGAGCAAAGCATGGTAAAAATCAATGGAATCAATCATCTACCAATTTCTACCGCTAATACGAAAGGGCAGATCGAATTTTTTACCGATGTTCTGGGTGCAGAGCTCGTTGCTTTATTCCCAATGCATCTTGCAGAGGGTGCCCGGCACACCTTTCTAAAGTTAAGCGAAACGTGTTGTCTGAGTTTTGTTGAGTATCCGGAAAATGCAGACATTGAGCAACAAATGGGAGTCACTTACCCCAGTGGAGCTGGACCATCGGCTCCAGGGACTCTGAATCATTTGGCTTTTAATGTGGACAGCATAGACGATCTGCTGGCGATGCGCGATCGCATCCGATCTAAAGGTATTCACGTTTTCGGACCTCTGGACCATGGGGTGATGCGCTCGATTTATTTTCAAGGCCCAGAACATCTATCCTTGGAGATTGCTGCCTATCAAGGGGTGATTAATCCCGAAGCTTGGATTGATCCAGAGACTGTTAATACAGCCGGAATTTCCACAGAGGAATTAGTGCAATTCAAAGCCCCTGACGCTTATGAAGGTCAGGGTGGAGCAGTGGCTCAACCAGCGGTAGATCCGATAAAACATCATGCACTATTTGAAGACAAAGCACTCAAATCAGTCATAGAAATGTCGGATGAAGAGGCTTTTGCAACAATGAGCACGCCAAACTCTCCCGTCTCGATTTAATAAGTGCCTGGACGGCATTAAAACCAAAACCCCAAATCCTGTGTTGCCCACTGTGCAGAAGACACAGGATTTAGAAGGGTGTGTTTAATGATGGCTAGCTACTGAGTCGACAATCGATCAATAAACAATGGCTTTCTCACGCCACAATTATTCTCCAGGCAGAAGTCATGAACAGCGCTGAAGTTAAAATCATCGATCTCAATGATTTTGAAATGCCAATTTATAAGCTGTTAGTGATTTAAATGGCGTGGTTATCCCCCGACTCCGGCGAGGGACAACCACCAAAATACGCAAAATAGGTGAGTTTTAACTTATCCAAACAGGCTCGCTTAGCGATCCTGCTTTGGCATCGAGTTTGAGAACTGCCTTCGCCACGTTGAAATAAGGAACAATTGCCATGACAACCCTTACGAGAAGAACAACATCCACGCTATTGAAAATATCCGCCATCCTGTGGGTGATTTGGGGGTTGGTTCATGCCTTAGCTGGCATTCTGACCATCTCTGGCGATACGGCGATCGCCGCCGCAGGTATCGCTGATGCGGTGGACCCTGCCACTTTGGCGATGGATTACCCCGATGCGGTTGATGCCATCATCAATCAGCACGGGTTTAACTTACTTTGGGCTGGCGTCGTTACGATCATTGGCGGCATCTTTATCTGGCGCAAAAGCGTTGCTGCCATCTTTGTTACAGCACTGGTTGGCGGCTTGCTGGATCTTGGATACTTAATCTTTATCGACCTCGGCGGCTACAACAAGTTCTTTCCTGGAACTGTGATGACAATCATCTCAGCCTTAGCAGTGATCCTGAGTTTTTACGCTTATTTCCAAAACGAAAGTCCTTAGCTGGCATTTTGTACCGTTAAGAAGCAGGGTAAGTACAAGGAGTTTCGTCATTGTCTACACTACTACCATGAATGCTATCGCCTCCATGGGGTGGTGCTGTATTTGGGTTGTGGCCGCACTCGTGTGCCATGGTCTCTAGCGATTTATCGAGGCAAGGGCACCACCTCTCCGGCTCAGTTAGTCGCACGACCTATCAACAGTTACTCAAGATTGCACTAGAGATTGGGCGTTGGGCAGAAGTCATCAAGTTTGGCTATCAAGCTACTTACGAACAGTCGCGGCTGACCTTTGTGCCACTGGGCAATATGGTTTGACATAGCTTTGCCATGTTCAGATCCACATTACCGATATTGGCATCAGTCAAATCTGTCCGCCGCAGGTTCGCCCCCGATAAATTTGCGCCGCGCAAATCTGCGCCGACCAAATTCACCTGAGGCAGTGCCGCATCGGTCAAATCCGCCCGCCGCAAATCCGCATGATTCAGGTTTGCCCCACGCAAAAAGGCTCGGGACAAGTTTGTCCGCGTGAGACGAGCCGATGAGAGGTTCGCTTCATTAAAGTTCACATCCCGCAGATTTGCGCCACGTAAATTCGCAGAAGAGAGGTTTGCCCGGCGCAAGTCTGCTCGGCGCAAATCTGCATCATGTAAATTGCTGCGGCTGAGATTTGCTTTTGCTAAGTTTGCGCGGCTGAGAGATGCACCGACCAAGTTTGTAGACTGCAAATTCGCGCTGTCAAAATCAGTCCGCTGTAAATTCGCCCCACTGAGGAATGCTTCCTGTAGACTCGACCGAATCAGAACAGCATCATCCAACTTTGCATTATTGAGCACTGCCCGGCGGAGGTCGGCATCACCAATGTAGGCCCCCTGCAAGTTGGCATTGACCAAAATGGCGTCGGTTAGGGTTACCCCACTCAGCACAGCATTTTCGAGGTCGGCTCCAGTCAAATCTGCAAACGCCATATCGGTGCCGCTCAACACGGCCTCTGACAGAGTACTCCCTCTCAAATTTGCATTCGAGAGGTTCCCGTTGCGAAGACTGGCATCCGCTAAGCTGGCATCCACCAAATCGCTCTCTCTAAGATTGACTCCATCCAAGTCACAGCGATCGCACACGCCAGTTTGAAGCAGTTGGTTGACCCGTTCTGCTTTGGCCACACGGCTGGTCAGCACCAGGCTGATAATCAGCACAATCACCGTGAAAAAGACGGCCAAAATAAAAAAAGCGCGAATGTCTCGTCGATCAAGCTTCCAAGCTGTCATTACGGATCTCTCAATCTAACGATCTACTTATACAGTAATCCTACTCGCTTCGTGTAAGTACCTGAACGTCATAAAACCAAAACCCCAAATACTGTGCCGCCCGCGCAGCGGACGGCACAGTATTTGGAAGGTTCCGTTTACTTATGGCTAGCTACTTATTTGCTTCGTTCAATTGATTCTGATTGAGGTGCTTAGGGACTTGCTAGAAAATAAAGTCCCAATAGAGGGGCGGCGGGCTTAGCCCGCCG
>JBCCWF010000103.1:0-16340 GCA_039194035.1 Cyanobacteria bacterium P01_E01_bin.6
GGGGTCCACAGGCAGATATTGCTATTTTATGCCCCGTATTAGGGTCAGGCAACATCGCCTATAAATCTTCATCTGACGAGCTGTTCTCTGTTCGACTCGCCCTAACCAGGTAGAGAGCGGTTCGCTGTGGACGATACGAAATAAGCCAGCCGCTTCTCTATCCCTGAAGGCGTAAGGGACAGAGAAATGACGTTTGGAATAGCTCACCAGGCAGGCGATCACCCCGCCTATCCCCGCCCACTACCGTCGAATAAATTTGCCGATCTGTGGCATCGGTGGGATTTCATCGAAGCGAAATCCTCTCCAACTGAGAGTCACCCTCAATGGCAACGGATAAAAGCCTTCCCTCTAGAGCCGCGCCCGTTGATGCGTAGATGGGGAGATCCGGATCTGCTAGTAGGGGTCAGCTTTGGGAAGCAAACGCGATACTGCATGGTGGATATCGATGCAGGCAGTCAATATCACCCTGATCGCTACCCATCTGCTTACCGTCAAGTTCTAGACCAGCTAGAAGACATTGGGCTAGTCGAACCGCTGGTATTGACCTCTAGTGAATCGGGAGGGCTGCATCTCTACTACCCTTTACCCATCTCTGTATCCAGCTACAAGTTGGGTCATTTACTGAAGCATACCTGCGAGCAGGGAGGTCTGGCGGTCAAAGCTGGCCAATTAGAGTTGTTCCCAAATGCGAGAAGATTCAGCCTGAGCAATATAGTGCTGTATCAAGCTCACCGGCTCCCCTTGCAACAGGGCTCCTGTCTACTGGATGAAGACGGGAATGCGATCGGCAATGATTTGAATCTGTTCATGTTTCATTGGAAGCGAGCCGCATCGAGACAGGATAGCGACCTACTCAGCGAGAGCCTTCAGAATCTAACGAAAGTCATCCCATTCCCTTACGAACGGAGAAGCGAGCGGGCGAAGGCCTTCGAAGCGGATGACCAAGCGAGGATCGAGCAAGGCTGGACGGGGCCGGGGCAAACGAATGGATTGTTGGGAGCGATCGCCAGATACGGGCGGGTGTGGGAGGGACTAGCGGATGGAGAATTGGCGAAATACATCGAGTCAGTGGCGGTAGACTTACCGGGCTACCAAGACCATTGCCACCATAAAGACGATATCGGCAAGCGGAGTCTGGAGTGGGCAAGTAGCAGCACGAAGCACTACTACCCGTACTCAGAGCGAGCGGGGAAGGTAGATAAGCCGAAGCATCCAACGAATGAAGAGAGACAGCAGGCAGCGTGTGAGCGAATCAAGCAAGCAATGAAAGCTCTAATCGAGGCAGGAAAACTAGCATTGGGAATCACGAACCGATGCCAGCAGTTAAGTCAGCATGGAGTGTCGAAGGAGACGCTGTACAAAAATAGGGAGCTATGGCACCCAGAGCATTACCAGGAAGATAGCTTTGCGATGCCAACCAATGTCCCGTCTCCACCAGTCGAAGAGACTCAGCCTCCTCTTGTCCCCCAACCTCAATCTCAGCCAGCGACACCTGAAATTACGAACCCCCTCCAAAGAAGTTTGGGCGAGTCCGAATCGGCTTTTTCTTCCCCGAAGGTTAAAGAGAAAGAACAAACAAAGGATTTGCAGGATTCTACTTTCCCTGGTGAGGTGTTGAATCAGGTCAAAAAGGTAGCAGGTAGGTATTGGAGTGAGACTCTGAGGAGACTAGTTATATCTGCTCGTCCCCAAGTAGTTCTGAAATCCCTAGAAGCTTATGTGCAGCAGCTAAGACGGGGCAAAATCTCAAATCCTGGTGCTTGGCTGCATCGAGCCATTGTTGAGGGCTATGAACCTAACTCCTCCTCTACTGAGACACCTGCTCTTTCTGGCTTTACTGAATGGTTTGACCTAGCTAGACAAAAGGGCTTGGTTGTTGCAAGCGAGATGTCTACTGGGGGTGAAGTTTCTGTCTACCTTTCAAGCGGGGGCAAGGTTTTATGGAAGGACTTAATTTTGCAGTATCCGGTTGAGAGCTTGTCTGAATCCGACCTGGTTGAGCGAGGGAATCAGCATGATGTTAACGAGCCTACTCCTTACGAACCGTGTCCAATGCCAAAGCACTTGCGAGACTGGCTTGCTAAGCAGAGATTGAACCGAATTAGTGGCTAGGTAAATTCATGACTGCGCGAGGTGCTGAGCATACACAAGGCAAGCTCGAATGTCAGTAGGGTCGAGCCAGGGGTAGTTTTCCATTAGGCTTGCAGGGGTATCCCCAGCAGCTAACATTCCCAGAACATGCTCTACTGCAAGTCTCCGGCCTCTGATGATAGGTTTACCGCCGAAGATTTTCGGATCGACTGTGATGTGCTCTAGCAGCTCTTTGTTATTCATGTAGCCTTGCTTGCAACCAGCGCCGTGTTTTTCATGACTGTAGATAGTTTGTGCTTTCGAGACTGATACTTACTCGCAGAGCTTACGCCTCAGACTATAGATGATGACAGAATGGATTGGTGGATCTCTGGGATGTCATCATGATGGCAATCTAGGATGTGTTTACAATGGGCTGTCATCAAGGAACTATTTCAAAAGCCTGTTTCCCTTTGAATCTGTAGATTCTGAAATCGTTATCTAGCGTGAAAACTAATTTTGTTCCCAATGCTTCTGCGGCAGCTACGAGGGATGCATCTCCTAAGTCCATCGGTAGATCGCGATACTGATGCATTAAACGGGACATCTTTCGGACGTCTGCATCAGAAGGGGTAAACAGTTCAAGAACCTCATCATTAATGTATTCCCACAGTGCTGATTGGCCTCTCCAACCTGATTCTTTCCCGAGCAGGTACATTGCTTCGACAATGCAAGGCCAGGTCGAAACTAGTGGGGATTCCAGCTCTGCCAATGCCTCAACGCACAGGCTGTGATACCGATCTGAGTTGCTAATGATGGCGATTAAAGCGGATGCGTCGCAAAGAGTCACTGAGGCACCTTAGCGTTTGGAGGAGTACTTCTCTTCCATCAAAGAGGTAAATTTTTCTCCCGTTTTCTGAGATAGATCTGGAGATGCTCCGTCCAAAATCCCAATTTTCCCGCGAAGGGTTTCTGCTAGTGATGGACGTTTCGTCTCTGTCTGCTCAGTTTCCAATGATTCCAATACAGTCACCCTCAGCCGATGACCAGCTAGCTCTGGCGCATGTGTCAGAATCTCTTCCCAGGTTCCTTCCAGCTCTTGGTAAGCCATTGGTAACTTCTCGCTACTGTCTAAAGTTTATCAGTGAGCCTTGATATTGTTCGCAATCTGTATGGGGAGAGCCTCATACTTTATGACCCTCACTAAAAACGTCAAGATGGAATATCTCTATTCCATAAATCCATCATGTCATCATGGTAGTAACCCATCCTGATGTATTGCTGGCTAGCCATCAAGCAATCGGATTTTTCCCGTACTTTACGAATAAATCGTTCAAGGCCTCTTCAAGTAATTCCTGCTGTGTCTTTTCCTCTTCTGCTGAAAGCACCTTGAACTGTTTTCTTACTTCTGGCGCAAAGTACCCCATAATCTGCTTCTTGTTCTGACGACTAGGCGGAACCGAATTGGCTTCTTTCTCCATTTCATCAGCGGATACTTTTGGAGATGAGACTTCAACTTCATTGTCTGGAGAACGCTGACGCCCTCCCAAATTCTTCATAGAGGCCTTCAGCGCATTACCCTTCCGTGTAGCCATCTTGTTTCTCTGATTGATGTCATCATGCCATCAATCCTACATGTCACTTATCCATTTATCCATCATTAGAGCTAGGTTACTGCAATTGTTTAGTTACCCAGCGATGTAGAGTCCAGATCTCATCTGCGGCTTTTCCTTTCGGTTCGTACTCTAGAACTGTCAATCCTAATGGCAAGGCATTACGGTAAGCTGCCCGCTGTACCACTGTCACTGGCGCGAGTGGCATACCTAGTTCTTCGACAACCTCTGCTGCATCCTCTGGCATTCGCCCTCGATAAGGAGCAGCGTTCAGTACAACTCCAGCAGGGATTCTAGTGAGACGCACCATATCGATGGTGTGGGTTATTGCTCGCAGGTCGAAGATCTCTGGCCGACAAGGGATCAAAACATAGTCTGCTGCTCTTGCTGCCGCTAGAGCGTCTCGTTCAGAATGAGGAGCAGTATCGATAATGGCTAAATCTGCCCCGTTTTCTTCTGCGGTCTTTAGATATTTATCCAGTAGCTTCGCTTGGCATGAGACGACTATAGGTGTTTCTGCTTCTCGGCTTTCAGCCCACTCCGTTGCGGTAATTTGAGGATCGAGGTCGATCAGAACCGTACTTTTCTTCTTTTGCTCAGCAGCTACTGCTAGATGTACTGACAGAGTTGTCTTTCCTGCTCCCCCCTTTTGAGAAAGCACGCTCAATATTTTCATCCCATCATCCTATGAATCCATCATGATGACATGCTCTCAATATGGATAAGTGACCTGACTGCATGCCATCAATCAATGTGTATCTGATGATTCTCGTTTCAGCAATCGCAGGGTGTTCAAGCCATCATGATGACATAATGGAAAGATGGATTCTTGTGTCTTTAGCTGACGGCAATTGCTTAACAGGCTTACAAATAGGCTTTTCTTGGATGGCTTGTTCTCTGCAAAGCCGCTCTGCTACATAGTCCAGGAAATTGAGAGATATTTGTACTATCAGCTCTCGGCCTCTCATGCTCCGCTATTAGTTCCTCCAGAAGCTCATCGACTCGTTTGCTCGCTTGCTTTCGCTTGGCCATACGGCGGTCTCCTCGTTACTCGGGATTCTAGACCGCTTACACAAAATTCTGATCGCTCTCATCCCCGAATAATTTACAGGTGGATATCCTCTCTATCGCTACCTTCCTAAGACTTCGCCAACAGTATCCAAAACTACTCAGACCCCTTACCCAACCTTTAACCTCGCCCAGAGAATTAATGACTGGTGAAGCCCATCCGCATTGGCTGAAGATGTTGGGATTTCAGCGCTTCCGGAGGGCGTGATCTCTCTACTTTTGTTTTAAATAATAAACTTTATTATTTGGTCCATTTCTTGCTGCAACTGAAACCTAAAATTGACCGCTTTTGAACCGTCACCTTTTAGCAGATGTCGAACCGACTGAGTTGAGTATGCAAATTAATTCCTTTCAAAATTACTGACCTTTGAAATAATCGGGTCCAAATAAGTGCTTTGATCCGATTCTGACAATCTTGTAGCATTTTGAATTAGCATTTTAATATCCTCAAGACCATCTCGAATACTAGAGTCACTAACTTTATCAAGGATAAAAAGAGAGTTCACTAGACCGAAGTAACTATCAGGATTTGCTGTGTGAGCTTTAATTATTTCTCGGACTATTAATATATCGTATGGGCGCCAACTTTCTTGAGATAAAATAGCTGTTGCAGACCTTCGTGATGTTCTGTCAGAACTATACATATTAGATACTAGGCTGGTAAGCTCAATAGCAAGAGCTTGGTTTTCTAATAAATCTATATCTTCACTAGGATTAGAAAGATTTGTAGTATCTTCTTCGGGAAGAGAGTCAGGTACATTTCTGATTTGATCTTCAGAGGGAGTTCCGCTTAAAGGTAGGAACATAGCTATCAATTCTTTTATCTCTCGATCTTCTAAAGCTTTTCCATATAGTTCAGCTCTTTCATCATCAAGACTTGCAATTTGGAAAAGAATTCCCAGTTCAGACCCACGATCTCCAAATATCAAATCTACATCTTGGCTACTTTCTAAATCGTTTCGAGAGGTGATAATGATTGCTTTGACAACTTGAATAACTTGCTCTTGATTAGTTGCACTGTTTGCAAGACTGATAATAGCAAGCCTGCGCCGAACAGGATCTTGGTCAGCTAAATGATCTACTGCATCAGCAACAGTTCCAGCAAACAAGTTATGCTGATTTAGCTCCTTACTTATCCGATCCGTCCTAATAGTTAAAATGGCTGTGACAATCGCCGTAACCACGGCAATAAATAGTGCTGCGATATCGATGCGCGATTTTGAGTCAGACATACATATCTCCTATTATATTAGTTATTAGAAGAATAAGTTTTTTTTGAGTAGACCTATCTTAATCACAATCAGTATCATCCTATAGCCTTAAGGAGTAACTCTTTGAAAGAGCTCAAGGATCGATTCATAATATTTAGTTAATGCTCCAGTTTCTAGTAGATTGAGGGGATTAGACTAAACTCGGCAAGTTACTGTGATATATCTATTCTCCAAGTTGTATTTCACTCTTCATTGCCAGAACCTCGCAGCTTCAAATATTCTTTTCCTTTATCCGTTATAAAAAAATGCTCTCGTACATCACGTTGTGAACCATCTGACCTTAGTAGAGTTCCAATCCCTCTTCCTTGTGGGTTAGAAATAAGGCCTAATGCACGAAGGCGGCGTAGCTCTGCTTCAAAATATTTTGTTGTACCATCGACCATAACCATAAAGGCTTCTTTACGATTAAGGCGTCTTAGGTGCTCCAATTCATCTTCTGTTAGAAAACCTTCCAATAGGAATTTTAGGCGATCAATCTCTTTTGATTGTATGGCTTGTTGTTCTTGTACTCTAGCAAAATCAAATTTCCAACCTCCAGGCAATTCAGCGCTTTTTAGAAAAGGCGATAACCATGGAATAAGAGCAACAACAAAAAGGACGTTTGTGATAACGTCAAATTTTACAAGATGATTGATGATGGCAAATATAATTGTGACAGTAGAAATTAGAATTTGAACTAATACCTTATTCATAGTAATGCCAATGATGAAGCTAAAAGGCTTAGGGGACAGCAAACAAGATGCGAAAACTCAGCAGGGATAAAGATGAAATTTCTATGGCTACAATAGTAGTTAAATTGTTGATGTACTTATAGAGAAACTGACTTCTGAATGGATAAATTCACAAGATATATTAAAGTTTACGCTGATTATTGAATAGCCTTTAACTACAGTAATTTGTAGAAAATAGCTCAATATGTTTTTTTGTAAGCTTTCCATTCATAACAGTAGAAGTAAGGGCTTATGGTAGAGGATTGAAGTGTTCATTTGAAGTCAAGAATCTCTATCGTTAATTATTTGTAGCAATTCCTCCTGTCTATTAAGCTGTTGTATGTAAAGTTCGTCCCAGGTTTTTCCTACTGATTCTTCAAGTTTATCCAGTAAGTCGCGAATATTATCAAATCTATTTCTAAGTTCAGACTCATTAGTGGCTAAATCTGGCTCCTGGCTAATGATTACAGCAGCTTCAGGAGCTTGGTATAATTCTTCTTCAAGGATCGACAAATCAGCCACACTAAGCTCGTCATTATTATTGATTATTTTTGTAGCTAGATAATGGACCGCGACAGAGCGAAGTAAAGACATTAGATCGCTGTCATCAATATTTCTTTCTTTAATCAATCCATGAAGCCTTTCGAACCATGCTGAGGCTGTTTTTCCAGATTCTAAAATATCCTTCTGGGGAATTGCAGAAATTTCTTGGACACGCTCTTCGTCGAATAGTCGGAAGCCAACTGAAGCAACTTTTGCCACAGTACTCACTATTGGAATAGGGGTGACACTAATAATGTCAGCAATTTTCATTAACATCATATTTTCTCACGAAGAGTTGTTTTTTCCTGGGTTTCAATCGTGTAGAACCACTACACGATTGCATATTGAGAAATAAAGCATAGATAAAATTCTCTGAAATCAGCTTATAGAGAACAAAGGTCTATTCTTTAGCTCAATAGATAGATTTTTCAATGTCTTTGCTATTGTCAGCTCAGACTATTGATAGACGCTAACAAACACGGTTACATCCTTCTTGTCAAATAATGTCATGACCTTTTCGTGCATATCTTGGTTATACATTCTGATGCATCCTAGAGTTGGATAAAGCTTTTGGCGAGGTTGCCAAGCACCAGGCCATCCGCACGCACTACCTCCGCCATGAATCATAATTCCAGCACGTCCTCGACCCGCTTCTTGGTTTTCAAGCTCTACTAGATCAATTGCACACCAACCATATTGCAAACGATAGTGAACATAGCCAGCACTCTTTCCACTCTTTTTGTAATCATGATAAAGGGTCCCACACTTATAAAGACCAGGAGGTGTGTCACCGTTTACTCCAAAATAATTATCGGAGAATTGTCCTCGACAGAGACAAGGTAAGTCCCAGATCAAATCATCGTCGTAGCTGTAGCATTTGATTTTTCCTTCAGAGTCGTTAGCAATCAGATGATAATCACCTTGCTTAAATCCATGAGCATCTGGGTGTGACTTCGGACCAAGCATTCCAGAAATCACCTGAGGCGTTCGAGAACCAACTGTAAGATTCGAGCTTGCAGTTGGAACAACAACAGGAGACTCTAAATTCGCTATTGCTGGTGGATTCCTTTTTAGTCGTTGTTCGATCGACTCGCATTGATTGGCTGTCTTGATCTCTGTCACAGCTTTTTGACAAGCATCAGCAGGCTCTTCGCCACACCAAACCATTGCCTCTGCGTATCTGCGGCGACCGAGTCCTACTTCAACATTTGTACCTGGATTTCGGTACATCATCATCGTGCCAGGCACAGCTTGCCAAGCTTTCTCTTTGAGATTTCGGGTTATGGTGTTATGTTTCGGTGAATTATAAAAGCTTGCGCCGTTATTGTAGGCAAAGCTAGTCAAAGCTGCACGCTGTTTATCCGTCATTTCATCCCAATAAGGGATAGTAGCTTGTAATTTAACCCAAAAGTCTTCGTAGCAAATGAAATCATATAAATCATCAGCTTCTGCTTGAGTAATTATTTCTCCTATTTTAATAGGAGCACCATTTTTATGGTACGTGCTTCCCCATCCTATCGTTATTGGCTTATCTCCACTTGCTGGATCTGGATAGGCTTGAATTCTTCCATCGGCTAACTTTACCTGACAACCTTCATAATAATGATTGAGTTCAGAAACTTCGCGTGGTAACAAACGACCTGACGATGATATGGGGATGGTTGAAGTACCTTGTGGAGAAGTCTTGTTTTCCCAAGCCTCATCTGGAATAGTCCATGACTGTGGGTTGATATAACGTTTTACACCCGTTTCAATCGTTGGAAAGTCGTCATGCCAGGTATAGGGACCAGCTAAGGTGATTTCTGCGAACCCCTGATTAACAGGAGTCACTTTTGTCACTCCTATATGCCCACCCGAATATACTTTTGATAGAAGTTTAAGAGGTTGTTCGTGTGGAGATTCTGGTTTAGGGGCTAAAAGTGTATTTTTTTTTGCAGTTATATAGGGCATTACCATCCATCCTTTAAAACGACTTTTAGCTCTTCTTCTGAACTCAGTACATTGCCGTTAGAAATAGTATTTTTAGAAGTATCAGATGTTGTTTGAACAGGTGATGGGGCTGTATTTGCCGGAGGATTTGCCGGAACCTGAATTGTTCTCGGTTCCCGCTCAGAGAATTTCTGAAACCCTTTGACACCTGCGCCACCAATAGTTAGCGCGGTCACCAAACGGTATAGATCCTGTGAGAAATTCTCTTTTCTACCTTGATATTCCCCAACTCCTATAATTAGGGCGAGTATGACACCTGCTATTACAGTCGCAGTAGTCTGAACTCTTCCCGATGAAGTATTACCTTTATCATCTTCGAACAATCCTGCTGGCATGATATTCATACCTCCTTAAAATGATTGATATTTCGACTATTTCTACGGTGATTTATAATATTAGAACTAGAAGAATCCTTTGTTTATTACAAATCTATATAGATGTTGTGATACCAGCACGATGCACTCATAATACTGATATCGAAATACTCAATTGAGTTGATTTGATATTTGACAAATGCTGTTATCTGTCTGGCTAAACCTGAAAAATACCTTATATAATTGAGCAATAAGAAGAAAATAAATTAGCAGCTAAACCTCGGTTCTGTTACAATAAATTGATGAGTAACAATAACTTGTCACAGCTCTTGGATTTTTAAGCAGTATCACAAAGAGGTGAGCGACGAAATTTTTCTGTGTAATAACATCACTTGTTCTATAGTAGAAGACCCAAGATTTGCATTTCCTATTTTGTGAGCTAAAGTTAGTGAATTTATATTCGATACTAACCTATAGACCTCACTTCTAATTAAAAACCTAGAAGACATAGCTCAAAACCTTTTTTTGACTTTAGAATGAACTTTTTTATCATTTTTCTTGGAAGAATATCGAACAATAAATCTCTTTGACATTCATTCTTGAGAAGATTATTCTGGCATTATTTTCTCTATGAAAACTGCAATTAAAGTCCTAGTGATAGACTATACTTCTCATATAAAATTATCCTGGCAAGACAAAACCTTCACACAATATAAACTGATAATATTCATGTAGAAGGCCAAAAATAATTTTCCAGTCATTTTCTTTCTTTTGCATGGTATAGTTCAATCCAAATCTTTCTAGCTCATCGCCATCCTTCTTGAAACGGATAGCTCTGCCAGTGATGATCGCCTGGCTGCTACTAACTTGCTTGACTGATAATGAACTTAGGCTACTATGAGAAAAATTATTACTTTTCAAGTATCTAAATAGTTCATCAAATGTTTCTTTAATGTCTTCTTCTTTATTCATAAACTCAGTCTTTTCCTGAGTGACTAATGCAGCAGGTTGATGAAAATATTTAACCAATAAATCTGGATCCATCTGCTCAAATTCCTTGGCATAACTAGTGAATACGCTAAGAATAATTTTTGTCTCAGACATATCATTCTCCGAAGAATATTACTGTAAGAAATTATGGATTAAGTTATAAGACTCATCCGCATGACTGTAGGTAAACCCATGTGCAGCATCATCAATGATTGACAGTTCTGAATTGGGAATTCCTGCATCTAGCTCAATACTCTTACCAGAAGGAATCACAATGTCGCGATCTCCCGTAATCACCAAAGTCTCATGGCTAATCGAATCAAGCTCCGACTTCGTATCGTGGGTCCCCATCGCATACAACTGTCGCAACAACGCCAAAGGGCCACTGTGATAGGGACTTACGTCTTCGATAAACGCTTCAATTTCCGTATCATGTGCCTCTAAGTATTCGGGGGTAAACAGCAAACCACCTAAAGGTTGTGCCAGAGCCTCTGGACTGAGAGCCCCTAATCCCTCGGTATCCGCTGTCGTACAGCCTAGAATTAGCCTATTCACCTTGGATTCGTGGCTTAGAGCAAGATGCTGGGCGATCGCCCCACCCATGCTGACCCCAAAAACATGAGCCTTCCTCACACCAAGCGTACTGAGTAAACCCGCCGAATCGTCAGCCATCTGGGAAATATTGTAAGGCTGAGTAACCGTATCGCTGCGACCCGAATCGCGATTGTCAAACAAAATTACCCTATAGTGCTGGGATAGTAGGGAAACAATGCGATCGCCCCAATCCAAATGACTGAAACTCAGTCCCATAATCATTAGCAAAGGTTCACCACTGTTCCCGACTATTTTGTAGTAAAGATCGACATCATCGATATTTACTAACCCTTCAGTATCCGTGCTCATCATCGATTTGTCCCCACAAAGCACCCATCAAACTTTAAACAAATAGAAACCAAAATCAACCCTTTTCGTATAAAAACACACCTTAGAGCATCAAGAGGAAGTTATTTATACGCAGATTTACTATGCTTCCCCGCCTCTATGTTCACTGTTGCTTTTGAATGTTTAATCAGTTCACATCCTTTTCTGATTCACCTTAGATTTACTGATGACGATACATTAGCTGTTTCCATCGAGTGGGGTCAGTGACTTTAAGTGACTTTTGGTGACTTCTTGATGCTGAATCTCTTAAAAGATTCCACTCCAAACTGAGCTTTGCCTTCTCGTTAGAGCTATGCTGCCTAGCATGGCGTCATTTAAGTGCATAAACGCTTGAAGTGGCCGTATTAATCTTCTGCCAAGGCTTCTGGCCAAAGTCAATCAAGCAAATGCCTTAAACTTTTCTTCTTTTTGCTACTCGTGACTTGATGGTGTCCACTCTACTGGTATATCGACAGTGACTAGAGAAGAAGCACTCCGAATTTTGGATGTTCTACAGCAACAAGATTCGAGTCAACCTGGATTGAGCGATCTGCAGATTTCCATATTCCTTCGCTGTTGGGATGGAGCTTCCTATTCTTCTATCTCTGAAGATTTGCAGTATGAAAGTGATTACATCAAGAAAGTTGGCGCACAGCTTTGGAGAGACGTCTCATCTCGTTTGGGCAAAAAAGTTTCAAAGAAAAACGTGCAATCTGTCTTTCGCGGCTTTTCTAAACAGCGACAGCAAACTTCGGTTCAACGAGTCGATGGTGATTTAGTCCGAAAATCTTTGCAACCTCCCTCCGGCGATTGCTTTTGGGGTAGAACGTCTGAACTACAACTTTTGCAACGTTGGAGGCAGGATCCTAATTGCAGTGCAATCGCCATTATTGGTATGGGCGGGGTCGGCAAAACCGCTTTAGCCCGTAATTTCATCAAAGCAGCGAAACAGAACTACGAAGCAGTGGTTTGGTGCAGCGTCATTCAGTCTCCTCTTTGCACTGAGCTACTGGCAGAGATTCTCCACCATCTCTGCGATCAGCAAAGTCAAATACCCCAGAGCTTTGAAGCTCAACTGTCTTGCCTTGAAGACCACATTAGCAATCGCCCCTGCCTTGTCGTCATTGATAATTTCGAATCGATCCTTCAGCAAGGTGTAGAAGGAGGGCTCTATCGTGAAGGCTACAAACAGTATCGCCAGCTCTTAGATCGCATCTGCATAGCCAGCCACCCTAGCTGTATCGTAATTACCTGCCGAGAGAAGCCTGAAGGATTATCCAATCGGGAAGGAAACTTGCCTCCTTTCCGCATCTTACAACTCAAGGGATTGCTGCCATCTGATGGCCAAGCAATATTACAACATGAAGGTTTGCAAGCCTCTGCAGCTGACTTTAATCAGCTAATTCGTTACTACGGTGGTAATCCCCTTGCCCTCAAGGTCGTTTCATCAACGATCCGCTCCCTTTTTTGTGGCGATGTGCAGGCTTTTTGGGAACAGGGTCTGGCCTCATTTGGCAACATCTGGGATTTGCTGAAACAGCAACATAAACGCCTGTCCTCCCTCGAAAAACAGGTGATGTACTGGCTGGCGATTGATCGTGAATTGGTCTCGATGGTGGAGATACAGGAAGATTTATTTCCAAAAGTGCCACCGCGAGATCTTCTCATTGCTCTAGATTCCCTACAATCGCGGTCGGCGATCGAAACCAGTCGTATGGGGTTTACCCTTCAGCCCGTCGTTATGGAATTCACCATCGATCTAGCGATCCAGAATCTCCACAGCGAAATTATCAACCAAAGCCCCCAACTACTAGTCTCTTTCTCCTTCCTGAAAGCTCGCACCAAAGACTATATCCGCGAGGCTCAAACCCGCCTTATATTCGAACCCTTAATTGATCGTCTGCTGGAAAACTTTCCCCACAAGCAAGATCTGATACACCATTTGAAAAGCATGCTGTTTCAACAACGCAACTTGCCCCTCAAGCAAGTTGGCTATGCCGGTGGCAATCTGCTCAACCTTCTGTGCTATTTGCAGACAGATTTAAAGGACATTGATCTTTCCCACCTTGTGCTTTGGCAAGCCTATTTGCCCCATATCAATCTGCAGAGGGCCAACCTATCCTTCAGCAATGTAGATAAATCGGTCTTTGCCGATACCTTTGGCGGCATCACGGCGATCGCCTTTAGCTCCGATGGGCGTCTGATGGCGATCGGCGATACCGGCGGCGGCATCACTCTATGGAACGTCCGTACAGGTAGGAAAATCTTGATCTACGAAGGCCACCAATTCTGGGTTTGGTCCCTTCACTTCAGCCCCGACAGCCAAACCCTGCTCAGTTCGGGGGATGACTATCTTGTCAAGATCTGGGACGTATGTACGGATCGATGCTTGCGTGTAATGCAGGGCCACGAATTAACCGTGCCCACTGCCATTTACAGTCCCTCGGGAAAGACCATCGCTAGTTGTAGTCAAGACGAAACCATCCGCATCTGGGATCCTTTCCACATTGATCGCCCCTGTACGCGCATTCTCAGAGGCCATGTCAAACGGGTCTGGTCGGTGGCCTACAGTCCCGACGGGAAAGTGCTGGCAAGTGGGGCCGAAGACACCACCCTCAAACTTTGGAACCCTGAGACGGGGGACTGTTTACGGACATTAACGGGCCACGTGCATTGGGTGTCGGCGGTGGCCTTCAGCCCTGATGGGACTATTCTGGCTAGTGGCAGCTTCGATCGCAATATTCGACTCTGGAATCCCATGACGGGGGAATGCATAGCGGTTTTGCAGGGACATACTGATACCGTGACAGCAATTGCCTTCAGTCCCAAAGGCGATTGCCTTGCCAGTAGTAGCTACGATCGCACGGTCAAATTGTGGAACGTGGACACAGGAGCTTGTCTGAAAACCTTGCGAGGTCACAGCAACCGTGTCTGGTCGGTAGCCTTCCAAATGGATGGCAACAAACTGGTCAGCGGTGGCGACGATTGCAAAGCGAAAATTTGGGATTTGAACACTGGTCGCTGTCAGCGCACGATTCAGGGGCATACGAATATCACACTTGCGGTTGACTATCATCCGGACAGGACTTGGTTGGCCAGCGGTCACGAGGACCAAACGGTCAGGCTTTGGGATCTAGACAGCGGCCGGTTACTGCAGACTTTTTACGGGCATACCAATCGCGTTTGGTCGGTGGCTTTTTCTCCAAATGTGACAGCAGCAATTGTGGGGTACGGAGGGACAGAGAAAATTCGTTTGCTGGCCAGCGGTAGTTCCGATGGCAGTATTCGCCTGTGGCATGTGGAGCAGGGTACCTGCTTGCATACACTGCGGGGGCACCGCAGTTGGGTCTGGTCAATCGCTTTCAGTGGAGACGGTCTCTGGTTGGCCAGTAGCAGTTACGATTGCACGATCGTAATTTGGCAAGTAGCAACGGGGGCCTGTGTGCGTGTGTTGGAAGGTCATCAAGGACCGGTATCCTGCGTCAAATTCGGTCCTGACGACCGCCTGCTAGCGACTAGCGGCTTTGACTACAAAATCAAGCTCTGGAGTTTTGAGACAGGGGAATGCGTGAAAACGTTGAAAGGCCATTCTAATAATGTCTGGTCAGTGGCCTTCAGTCCTGATGGCCGAGAGTTAGCCAGTTCCAGTTATGACCGCTCAATCAAACGGTGGGATTTGGAAACGGGGGAATGCATACAAACGATTGAAGTGCATTCCGGCCCGGTGATTCCAATTCACTACAGTCCAGATGGTCGCTATTTACTGACTGGCAGCTACGATCGCACAATTGTCCTTTGGGATTTGGCCAAAGATTGCTGTCAGACAAAGTTGTTGGGCCACAAAGATGTGGTGGTTTCGTTGGGCTTTACGTCGAGATCGCTGCCGATTGTGGTCAGTGGGAGTTTCGACGAAACGATTAAAGTATGGAACTTAGAAACTGAAAATTGTCTGCACAACCTTCGGGTACCGCGCCCTTACGAAGGAATGGAGATCGAGGGAATTGTGGGATTGACTGCTGCTCAGGAGGCAACGTTAGTGGCACTTGGGGCAAGAGGGAGCCTGGAGAAGCAAGGGTAGTTTTGCAAAAAGATTTTCCCAAATATGACTTACAGTCCTGATTAGAGAGCTCGCCTGCTAAGGCAAGCTGACGCACTGAGGTGGACCCAAAATGCTGGAAAAACCGAGGGAGCATCTAAGCTCCGAGCCAATAGTGTCGTGCAAGGCTTAGGCAATCTCAGGCGGTACTCTCAACAGTGAAATACCCTGATCGCTGTCATCAGTGAAGCGAGACCTCCTCTTCCACCTCATCATCAACTATGTCGTAAACGTCCTCGACAACCGGTTCAGCCTTGCGCGATCGCCCCGCCCGTTTCTTCTTGCCAGCAATCTTGGAATACCCGCCCGAATTTCCAGAAGGCCGCAACGCCTCGAACAGACTCAGGATGCGTTCGTCCACTGTCGGAAACTCGTCATCATCAGGAATATCCAACGAGCGGATAAACCCTTCTAACAACTTCGCCTTATCCGTTTTCGTCACCCGACAATAATCATCTAAATGCTCGTGATAAGGCTCGAATAACTCTGCATCAATCAGACGACTGGATAACTCAACCTTTGACTTCCGAGGCATAGAATTTCCTCCAAACGCCGCCATTGTGCTTGAAGAAATCGATACTGACTCACTCCCTTAAAAACTCCGCAAAAAACTTAAGCAATGTTCGCCGACGATCTGTCGGTACCTTCGCCGACGAATGCAGGGGGATATCCCCCTGCGACCCCCTGGAAAGCTGCGCCTCGGGAGATCTGAAGAGCGCTGAAGAATCGTATAGAAATGCGACCGAGTCTCCGCA
>JBCCWF010000104.1:0-16295 GCA_039194035.1 Cyanobacteria bacterium P01_E01_bin.6
CTCGCCATCCGTCCGAGTGGGCTTTTTGGACGGCTGCAAGTGAAAAAAGTCTAGAGAGTAAAACCCAACCCAAGTTTACACCTGTCGTTTTCCCTGCGGGAAAACGACAGTTCTAAACCTAGACGAGGTTTAGACATGAGGTATTGCTGGATGAAAAGATGACGGTACGCAATTCCCAGATACAACCTCCTCAATTCTCACATGAAACACCGTCAGCACTGGAACCTGGGACATAGGGAATAACGGCATGAATTTACGGGCATGGATTGGGATTGGATTATTAGGAGGGGCGATCGCCGCCACTCTGGTTGCCCCCAATACCTACTACCTATTCATCTTGGGGATGGTTGCAATCACGACGCTAGTCGGCGTGGGGCTGAATATTCTGGTCGGGCTGTCGGGACAAGTCTCTATCGGTCATGCTGGGTTCTTCGCCATCGGAGCCTATACCGGCAGCCTCCTCATGACCAAGGCAGGATGGAATGTTTGGTTTGGACTAATTGCCGCCCTATTTGTCACCGCTGGAACGGGGGCGGCGCTCGCGGCTCCGGCGCTGCGGGTCACCGGCCCTTATTTAGCCATGGTCACCATTGCCTTTGGCATCATTGTGGAACGGGTGCTGATTGAATGGGTCGGTCTAACGGGAGGCTTTGGCGGTATCAGCAGCATTCCAAAACCGTCCTTGTTTGGCCTCCAGCCTGCTCTCCGGGATGTCGTGTTGATTGCAATGATCGTTGCGTTCTTGGCGATGCTCTCCTTGGCCTTGCTCAAGCAACATCCCTGGGGCAGAGCCTTCCAAGCCGTTCGTGACGATGAAATCGCGGCCACAACATTAGGACTCAATACCCTCTTTGTGCGCATCATGGCGTTTGCTCTGTCTGCCGGGTTCACTGGAGTTGCGGGCGTCTTTTTTGCCGCTACGATTGGCTTTGTTAGTCCGGACAGCTTCACGTTTCATCGATCAATCCTGTTTCTGTTAGTCGTCATTCTGGGGGGATTGGGGACAGCAGAAGGAGCCTTGATTGGGGCGATCGCCCTTGTCATTTTGCCTGAGTTCTTCCAAGACTTTGCGGATTACCAACTGCTCTTTTTTGGGATATTGCTGCTGGGGGTTCTGTGGTTGGCTCCCAATGGGGTGATGAGTTTGTTTGGACGATGGTTAAGCCGCCACCGTCCGTTCCACGTGCCGCTGGAGAACACCCCCGACTTACCCGCTTATGTTGCGCAAAACGTGACGCTTGATGCCTTAACCGTTACGAATGTGGGCATCCAATTTGGGGGAATTCGTGCGGTGGAAGGGGTCGATGTTGTAGCGAAACCAGGCACAATCACAGCTGTCATTGGCCCCAATGGGGCTGGCAAAACGACGCTACTCAACCTCATTAGTGGGTTTTACAAAACCCAGTCGGGCCGGATTACGCTTGGAGATACGGAGCTGACCGGTCAATCCAGCACTCGCATTGCCACCACAGGAATGAGTCGAACCTTTCAGGCAACCCGACTGTTTAATTCGCTCTCTGTGCTGGACAATCTACGGGTAGCCCTCGTCAACTATCGTCTCGGCAACCCCTTAGGAGCGATGGTCGGCATTGGGCGATCGCCGCGTCCTGAAAAATCGCTGCTTGAACTCCTCGCCTTTGTGGGCTACAGCGGCGATATCCATCAGCAAGCCACCAATCTCCCGTTTGTGGATCGACGGCTGGTGGAAATTGCCCGTGCTCTAGCTTGTCGTCCCCAAGTTCTATTGCTGGATGAACCAGCAGCTGGCCTCAGCAAAGCCGATAAAGCAACCCTGGCTCACCTCATCCGTCGCATTGCCAGCAGCGGCCTCAAGGTCATTTTGATTGAGCATGATATGGATCTGGTCATGGGCATCTCCGATCAGGTCATTGTCTTAGATAGTGGCCAAGTGATTAGCACTGGCATTCCGATGGATGTCCAGAACGATCCGAAGGTGCTTGAAGCGTATCTAGGAGCTGAAAGCCCAGATCTGGGGCGATCGCTCTCATTTGATCAAGCGCCGCTCCTCTCCATCAACCAGCTCAATTCGGGGTATGGATCGCTCCAGGTTCTTCACGACGTGTCGCTCACGGTGCAACCCGGAGAACTGGTGTCGGTTATCGGGGCCAACGGCGCTGGGAAAAGCACCCTACTCAACACCATCGTCAACAGCTTGCCCATCCGCTCTGGGCAGATTCGCTTTCAAGGAAAGGATGTGAGTCGTATTCCTGCCCATCAAATGGTAAGTGAAGGCATCGCCCTTGTTCCCGAAGGTCGCCAGGTGTTTGCCGAACTCACGGTTCTGGACAACATTCGATTGGGAGCCTTTCATCGCTGTGCCGATTCCATCGATCACGAGGTGACATCGGTGCTCCAGCGCTTTCCCATCTTGGAGGAACGCAAAGATCAACGAGCCGGACTGCTCTCTGGTGGAGAACAACAGATGTTGGCGATCGCCCGAGGCTTGATGGCACGCCCTAAACTTTTGCTGCTGGATGAACCGTCATTGGGACTCGCTCCCAAGTTGGTGGTGAGCCTGTATGAAACCCTGGCAGCCTTGAGAGATGAGGGTATCACCATCTTGTTGGTTGATCAGATGGCGACGTTAGCACTGAGCGTCTCAGACCGAGCCTATCTATTAGATACGGGACGTATTGTTCGGGCAGGCAGCTCTGAGGAAATGCGCCATGATCCAGCGATTTTACAAGCGTATTTGGGACATGGATAAATTGATGACATACGAATGGATAACATCGGTGCGGATGAACATGGCAGCATTTGATTGTTCATATTGAAACGATGCTCACAAGATATGGCAAGGGCTTTGCAGTTCATCTGGCTTAGCCAGTTACTTAACCGCTTGCTTAGCCACTTGCTTAGCCACTTAATTTGTCATCTCAACGTCCCTGACGCATCACATCCAATTGTTCAAAATGCTTATTTTGTTGTTCAATCTGGATAGATAAAGCGTCACACACTAGCTCACACAATTCAAATACAAATGGGTTAGCAATCTGATAGTAAGCAGAGACACCCTGGGCTTTACGAGACACAATCCCAGCTTGAGCAAGCATTTTGAGGTGTTTAGAAATGTTGGCTTGCCCTAAGCCAGTTGCCTCAATAATTTCAGTGACATTTTTCGTCCCAGCTTTCAGCACACAAACAATTTGCAACCGACTGGGTTCGGAGAGAACCTTGAAGAATCCAGCCATCAGACTCAACGCTTCTGGTGACAACTGCGACACGCCACACTCGTCGTTCAGACTTAATTGAAGCGATTCTCTTCTAGATTTAGACGTGGCTTGGGTCGGCATTGAGGTAGAGTAATGGGTTCAGAAAGGTCTCTATGCTACTTCATTATATTGCCAAGTGGTGATTTATTGACACCCCAATGTATTCCCTGCATTTTGAACAGGTACGTGACGAAGCCTCCGTCAAACGACGGCATGTGGTCAATTCACGTGTGTCAGTAGCTAGCCATCATTAAGCGTAACCTTCAAAACCTTGTGTCGCCTGCTCAGCGGGCGACACAAGATTTGGGGTTTTGGTTTTATTACGTCCAGGTACTTATCAGAAGGCTGTCGCTGTCATAGAGACACGAAAATCACTCTCTCTTCAAGTCAGTGACTAGCCCTTCAGCCATCTCACCGATCTGTCCGCGATATCCTGTAAAAATACGACTCCCATCCTTCAGTACATGGACTTCAATCTGGTCGCTGGCCCAGGTGATGCGTTTTTCAAGTGCTGAGTTGAAGATATGGACTCGCTGATTTTTTGATGATACAGGAGAATTGGGGTCGTGAATGGCCAGCGATTCGACATAGGGACCATCCACTAGAATATCAAGCTGAGTCAACAACGCTTGCGATTCCAGTGGAGCAGATTCAGTTCGCAATTGTTCTAGGGTGAACCCACTAAACGACATCACATTGAGTCCTTTGGCTTTCACTCGGCATGCTACCTCTGCCAAAGCAGATGCCTGCCAAAAAGGTTCACCTCCCGAAAAAGTAACACCTTCATGGCTTGGCTCTCGGATAATTCGGTCTACTAGGTCATCGATCAAGATGAGCTGATTCACCTGAAACGACCAAGATGCCGGATTAAAACAGCCGGGGCATTCGCGCAAACATCCTTGCATCCATACCACTGCCCGACACCCTGGCCCATTGACTTCAGAGCGATCCACATATCCCATGATGTTGACGTGACCTGGAGGAATTGGCTGCAACGGCTGAGATAGATCTGTTGAGGTATGAAAAGAACTCATGGGGTTTCTCCACTAACGTAGAATGAGAACAACAAGTGCGATCGCCAAGACAAAATAGCCGAATCCCTTTTGCAGGTCGTTTGCATGAATAAATCGAGTAAGATATACGCCGATGAGTGTGCCGACACTAGCTGCTAATGTGAAAGAACTCATGAGCGCCCAATCAACCTCTACCTGATCTAAATAGCCCAGAAACCCAGTGGTCGACTTGGCTGTAATAATTAATAGAGATGTGCCAATGGCTTCCTTCATCGGGATGCCGCTCAATAACACGAGGGCCGGAATGATGAGAAATCCTCCCCCGACTCCTACAAACCCTGTAAGAATCCCCACTCCCATTCCTTCTGCAAGAATAGCAAGCCAGTTGTGTGGATTGTGGGTGTCAAGAAGATGGGTGGTGGATACGTTGGCCGGACTTAGTTGAAGCTGTTTCGTGCCTTTGCGGATCATCATCACACTCGCCACAACCATGACAACACCAAAGCAGATGAGTTGAACGGTGTCGGTGATGAATGGAAGGGATGCAAGACGCGCTCCTCCATAGGCTCCTAGCATCGCAGCGGGAGCGAAGATGGCAGCTATTTTAAGGTTGACGTTGCCCTGAAACCAATGGGGAATGGCTCCGATCAGGCTGACAATACCCACGATCACCAAACTCATGGCGATCGCCTCCTTGGCTCCAATTCCCATGACGTACACCAGGATAGGAACCGCTAAAATCGAGCCACCCCCGCCAATTAGCCCCAAACTAAGGCCGATGCCAATGGCTAGGACATGCCCTAGAACTGTAATCATCATTCTGCCCTCAGATCACTGGAGACGGTCGGTTGACCACATTGTTCATTAGCAGGCACCGCTTCCATCATATGTTTAGGATCGGGCAAATTTAATTGCTCCATCAGCACAATGAACTCATCTCGCGTTCGTCCCACAAAACGAGGATTAAACCGTTTTTCTTCCCCAATAGTCGACACGGTCTGGCCTTTGTAGTCATGACCCGGATATACGAGGATGTCTTCTGGCAGCGTAAACAACCGTTGGGTTACGCGATCGTAGAGGGTTCCAGCATCGCCACTTTGAAAATCGGTACGACCACAGCCGCGAATTAATAGGGAATCACCCGTAAGCAGGTGAGTGCCATTGACCAAGTACGCCATGTGGCTATCGGTATGTCCGTTCGTTTCAATGGCATGAATGGCGATCGTGCCAACGTGAAGCACCTGATTATGGTGGATGTATCGGTCAGCGCAGGCAGCATGGGCATTGGTTGGCACAATTCCTTGACATTGGGTCAATTGCCGTAGCTTACCTGTCCCTGTGATGTGGTCTGCATGAATGTGGGTTTCCAGGCAAAACAACAACGTCAAGCCCAACTCGTTGAGGAGTAAATGGTCACGATCAACGCGTGCACTGACTGGATCAACCAAGATTGATTGTTGCGTGTTCTCATCAGCAATCAGGTAGGTATAGGTGCTGGTTTCGGGGTCAAATAATTGTCGAAATAGCATTGGTTTGAAAGTGTTTAGAGGGTTCAAGTTGTTGTTAATTCAGCTATTACATCAGCAACAGGGCGTATCTGCTCGGCTCGACCGGCATTACTGCCTGAAAAAATCAGTCCCGTTTCCACATCTCCTTGAGATGCCCGATCTAAGGCACGAAGAATGCAGTAAGTTTCACGAGTCTCTCGAAACTTGCAGTGTTTTAAGCAATTCACAAAGCACTGCTCCTTAGGATTAGGAGTTCCGGTTGACAAGACTTCTTCAACAAACGAATTCCGCAACGCCCGCCCAGGTAAGCCTACAGGACTAGGCACAATAACCACATCTTCTGACGTTGCGCTGCAATGAAATTCTTTGTAGCGAACATCTGCATCGCATTCATGGGTGGTGATAAACCGGGTTCCCATTTGCACCCCGCTAGCACCTAGACTCAATACGCAATCGATGTCTGCGCGATCCCAAATGCCTCCAGCAGCGATCACTGGAATGGGTTTATTTAGCTCATCCTGAAGATAAGCGATTAACTCGGGGATGGTATCGGGCATATCGACATGCGGTTGGTCTAGCTCCTCGAATTTTGCCCCTAGATGGCCTCCTGCAAATCGAGGATTTTCTACGATGAAGGCATCGGGCGATCGCCCATACTGACGCTGCCACTTTTGATAAAGGAGTTTGGCGGCACGGGTACTTGAGACGATAGGGACAAGCGCAACGTTGGGGGCTTTCTGAGTGTATTCTGGCAACTTCAGTGGTAATCCAGCACCAGAAATGATTAGATTTGCCCCATGCTCAACAGCCGTTTGGGCCAGGGTTTCATAACCACGAATAGCAACCATCACATTGACCCCAATGATGCCATCGGGACTGAGAGCACGGGCTTTATTCAGTTCATCAATGAGGGCTAGACGATTGGCCTCAAAGAAAGTTTCGTGCCGCTTTTTCGGATGTTGTTCACGAGGGTTAAAGTACGGAGAATTCATGCCTAAGCCAACAGCAGAAATAATGCCGATGCCGCCCGAGTTGGCGACAGCCGATGCCAAGTTTGCTGCTGAAATCCGAATGCCCATGCCCCCTTGAATAATGGGATAACGGGCAATATAACGACCAATTTGAAGCGTTGGTAATATCATTAATCTTCGTTGTCATCTAGGAGAACTATCAAGAACCAAGGATTGAATTAATCTCAGAGTTATAGTGCTGTGCGGGTTGATTAAGTACGGTGATGTGGGACGCGGCGCGCCCCATATCACCGCTTTTGTACTTGACGCGGTTGCATACCGCTATAACTCTCGTCTAAGTTGGGAACTGTAGTTTTCCCTCAGGGAAAACTACAGTTCCCAACTTGGTTTGGGTTTAGATCATGTAACGAGGCTAGGATTCAGAACGATTGGATGAAAAGCCTAATTCCTTATCTTTGAGTAGAATCTTTGAGTAGAGGATATCGAGTCGGAATACCTGTATAGGTTTCAACTTCTTCTGCAAAGTCTCGAAGCGTTTCTGTGCTAACGCAGTTGAGTTGCCGATAGGCATAAGGTTCCAGGCCTACACGTTGATTCCCCCTAGCCCCCAATCGACGCATCAGCACACGAGGCCGAGAGGGCACATTGAGCTGTACTTCGTCTGGCATGAGGCTTTGGATGTTTCGCAGATAATGGGCTTGAGTGTTGAGAGGCCAGGGTTTTAAAAGCATGGTTTGAATGGCTAAATGCCCTGCATACTCCTCAGAAAAGGCTTTAATTCCTGCCACGATTGAGCTGAAGGAGATGCCTGGCGCTGGTCGATTGATTCGTTGAAGATCATGCTCAGATACGGCATCCAACTTAATAATGACCTGGTCGGCTGATTGCAGGGCAGCACGAACAGCTACCTTATCGAGTAATGACCCATTCGTTAAGACCACCACAGGATAATCAACACGTTCTTTGACACAGGCGATAATTTCATCCAAATTAAGCGCCAAAGTTGGCTCTCCGCTGCCACTTAGGGTAACGACATCGACTGGTGCCAAGAGATCTGTCTCGTCTAACTCGTAGCGAATCTGATCTGTGCTAACAAAAACCTGTCGTTGTGTTGTTTTTTGTTGAATATCTCCAAGTTGGCAATACACACAACTGAAAGAGCAGGTCGAGCACATCCCAATCGGATCAACGCCGAGCGATCGCCCAAAACGCCAGGATTGTACAGGGCCATAAAGAGACTCAAAAAAAGACGATGTGTGATTCATAATGCAAACCTTCTTGGGTGCTTGAACGTGATTAAGTACTTGAAAACAGTGCCTTAGTTATGCGCAGTAATGGTTTTCCATTTCTGAATCATGGCTGGGCTAATCGGCAGCAGGCTGTCGCTTTTGTTCAACAACGGCAAAGTGATTTGGAGTGGAACAACTTCAGATAACTGAGACACAATGGGTTGCAGGTCATATTGACCGACATTGGGTTCTGGCGTTGATTCATCGGTAAAAATTTTGCTGGATGCATCGGCTGCAACGAGAGATTGTCCCAATGAGGTTGTGAGCGTTATGGATTTGGAGCGATTAATCTCAGCGACACCTGGAAAACTGACCAGTCGAAGATAGAAACTCGTCCTCCCATCCGGACGAAGACGATTGAACGCAATGATTTGCCAGCGATCGCCATGTTGATCCTGTAGAGTATGTCGGGACTGATAGAGGATCTGCCCTGGAGCTTCTTCAATCGTCTGGATATCAGCTAGGGCAGGGGCTGAATAAGAAACGATGTTCAGAATAAAAACTCCGCAGAGTACAATAATTATGAGTACAGTTATGAGTACAGTAGGTATGTGATATCTCATCATGCACCATCCGATGATTCTGAGAGCGCATCTGTCAAGGCTTGCTGTAAATCAGGGATAAACACAGCATACATACCCCGCAAATCTCCCACGTTGAAGTTATAGGCGAGGTCTTGAGGATAGTTATCGGTTACAAATTGGGGGCGATCGCCCTTTGCACCGTGACAGACGAGACAACTGGCTTCGACATTAATGCGACGATAATAACGCGTTCCAGCGTGCTCATTAACGGTTTCTCGTTCCCAAAAGCCTGTCAGGTCTGAGTCTTGTTCAAATTTAGCCAAGGCCATTGTTTCATGGAGTGTGCTGGGGGCATGGTTTGGATTTCGATAGTTGCTGGCAATTTGTTTGACCTGCCACCCATTGTCTTGACTCAACTGCTGTGCCCTCATGCCTACGGGTTTACAGACTTCTTTCATCGTTTGCATTGTAGGCGCTTCAGTGCGTCCCTCTAAATTCGAGGCCAGTCCTGAACGCATTGCGTCTAATTGTTCGATTTCTTCAATTGCTTTTGCCAACTCTGCTGGATTCGTTTGAGCATAAGCAGGGTGGATGCTACTGACCCAAAAACTAGTGACGAGCATCAGGATAAGTAAGCAACAACTCAACAACGTCAACATAGATATCTCCAGGGTGAATATGGATGATAGTTCCTGTGAAGGTCAACATATTTTCCTGGCCCCAAATTCATACTTGAGCCAGAGCTTTAGCGTCTTCGGGTAAGAGAGATTTGAATAATTTCAAGTTGAATAGGGTGCGCAACCCTAGCTTCTCGAACCAGGGCATGCCAATGCCGTAGCGCATCTTCAGCATGAAATATTCTTCAAAGGCGGCTTTTGCCCAAACCACCCAAGGGCCGCGCACTGCATAGGACGATCGCCGCTTCCCCGTTACGGGGTCTGGGATAACTGGAGCTGCGATATAAGCAATGCCAGTGTTACCAAATTCTGCAAAACACAGAGCATCAAGAGTGGGCATTTGTAGAGGAGCCTGAATAGCTCCCAGGTCAACCGCCATATTATGAGCTGCGGCTGTTGCCATCGCTTCGGTCATTTGACCGCTTTTGGGTAGACCAATCGGAATATCTGTCTGATCTGGCTGTGGTAATTTGACACTCACTCCAACAGCATAAACGGTAGAAAACTCATGATGCCGCTGGGTTGGGAGCACTGGAATAAACCCCTTTTCATCCCCTAGTCCTGGGACATCACGAATGAACTGAACGCCTTGAAAGGATGGAAGCACCATGGCGTAGTTAAACGGCAGCGATCGCCCATCCGCGAGAATCAGTCGTTCAGGCTCCACTGTTGAAATGCGCATGTTATCAATCACCTGAATACCGCGCTCCTGCATCAGTGTTGCAGTGAGTTCCCTCGCATGATTCACATTGGATACACCCAAATGTCCAACATAAGGTTCTGCCGTGACGTAGGTGATTGGCACCTGGTCGCGCAGCCCTCGACGACGCAGGTCTTGGTCTGCTATTAATGTGAACTCATAAGCAGGGCCAAAACACCCCGCCCCTGCTGCCGCACCTACAATCAATGGCCCCGGATGCTTCAAAAACTGGAGCCACGCCTCCCTTGCCCTCATGGCATGATCGGGTGTACAAACCGACTGGGTATAGCCGTTGTGAGGCCCTAAGCCTGGAATCTGGTCAAACGCCAGGGATGCACCTGTTGATATCAGAACATAGTCATACTCAATGGTTTGCCCGTCATCAACTGTGATGCATTGGCGATCGACATCCATGGATGTCACTGCCCCAATGACTAAATTGAGGTCATGACGTTGAGCCAACATCTTCAAGTCAAGCTGAATGTGAGATAAGGGCTTATGGTTTAAGGCAACTTGGATTAGCCCTGGAATAAACGTGAAATTTGGCTCATTGGAGATGAGGGTCACGGTGTCGTCACGTCGTAAAAGATGACGCAGTTCATAGGCTGCAGGCAATCCTCCCAGACCCGCTCCAATTACCGCTACGTTAGGCATTTACTCCCCTCCTTCTATTCAAAACACAATCAACAGCACGATAGAAATCCATAAGGTTTCTAAATACGTGCATTTGATACATATATCACTATTTAGTTATATAGTTTAATAAGAAACGAAATGTTTCACCTTGATTTCGACAAAGAACACTACGAAAGATGAGTGCGCAGGCTTATGTACCATTTCAGCAAAACAGTATGCGTTTCTTATGAGGAAGCGATCGCCCTGGTCACGGCTGCACTGGCAGCAGAAGGGCTAGGGATTTTAACTGAGATTGATGTTCAAGCTGCATTCAAAAAGAAGCTGGATATTGATTTCCACCGCTACACCATTCTGGGTGCGTGTCATCCTCACGTGGCCTATCAAATGATTCAGACGGATGACAAAGCAGGCGTACTTTATCCCTGCAACGTCGTGGTTCAGGAACATGACGATGGTCAAGTTGAGGTTTCGGCGGTCGATCCACTGATGATGTTTTTGATGATTCATAGTCCTAGAGCAAAAGAAATTGCTCTGGAGGCTAGTCAAACGATGCAGGCAGTGATGGATCGATTGCCGGGTGCAGTCCCCACTGCAGCCTGAAACTTGAAACGCAAGATGGCTTGGACATCAAGCTTCGTTCTCAGAGTCATCAAATTAAAACGACTTAAGAAGATAGGCATCAATAAACTCACTTTGAACACCCTGGGGAGCGCCCCTCCGGGGTGCTCCCCAGGGTGTTTGGTTTTCAGTTTAATAACGCCAAGCGACTTAAGACGACATTTAAACCACATCTGATTTGGAATCTGGAATTTCTCTTTTGGCAAAAGCCGGGGATCTGGATGTGGTCGTATACAACTCGCAACTGGAGGTTAACCTCATGAAAAATAACGTCGGAATGCTGGATCGACTGATTCGCTTCATTCTAGCGGGCGTCCTGCTCTATCTTGGCTTGACCGTATATCCCGACTCAGCACTTGGCATTGGGTTGGACGTGATCGGAGCCATTGCAGCGATTACTGGGTTGGTTGGTTTCTGTGGTCTCTATCAACTAATTGGCATTAACACTCGCAGAACCAATCAAACACCTCACGCCTAGTTGTGGTTATTTATGGGGCGATCTGGACAATCGTCTGGGTCACCCTAGTACTTCAGGAGGTCAATGACGTATGGATCATGCTGCTTCATTTGAAAGTCCATCCTTGTCACGGCGACAGATGTTGAATTTCTTGACAGGTGCTGCCGTCGCGACCACAGTCGGTTCAGCCTTATATCCTGGTGCAAAATTTTTGGTGCCACCTTCAGAGGTGAGTGACGGTGGCGGAATGCTCGCAAAAGATCAGCACGGCACTCCCATTCCTGCGAGTCAACTTTTGGTTGAACCACCAGGAACTCGTGCACTGATTGCCGGATTAGAAGGAGAGCCGACCTATCTAACGGTGACAGCCGATGGCAGGTTAGCCTCCACCGGCATCGTTGATAACTGCACCCATCTGGGATGTACCTTTCCCTGGAACTCTATCGATCAGCAGTTTCAATGTCCCTGTCATGGCTCGCGCTACGACCCAGACGGTGTCGTTGTGCGTGGCCCTGCCAATCGCCCCCTAAAGATTGTGCATGTGGTCGTCAAGGATGATGCGCTTTGGGTATATCCCTGGACAGAAACTGATCCCCGTACTGGCGATCGCCCCTGGTGGACTTAGTCTATGTCACCTCACCTTACTCTTCTATTTACGTGCTTGTGCAGAATTAATTATTGACATATTTTTCTGGAGGTCGACCCCCAGAAAAATATGTCAATAATTTCGCTCAGTTACTTCTAGCGGTTGCGCAACCCATTCACTCGCTGAATGAGTTGCGCAACCCGTTTCTAACTCAGTCTTAAGAACGTCCTATGACATTTCATTCGTCGATCCAATCTGTCGTCAATCTAACGCCTGAAGAATTTGTATGCTTACCCAATTCTCCCTTACTGATTGATGTCCGTAGTGGAGTTGAATATGCCCTGTTCCATGCCCCCAATGCCGTTAACCTCAGCTTACCTCGCATTCTGATGGGACGGATTTCACGATTGCAACCCTGGGTATGGCCAGCTTGGTTTCGGAATTTGACCAAAACGGAGGCGATCGCCATTATCTGCCTTACCGCTCACCGGAGCCCAACGGCAGCACAACAACTGAGTAAGACGGGTTTTACCACTGTATTCAACATTACAGGGGGCATGATGGCATGGGAAAAAGCTGGGCTTCCTATCGAGAAAGCTTTACTCACAAATTTCTATAGCATTCGCGGAGACAATTCATGATGTGGAGAGTATTCGGCTTCATCCAGAAGCATCTGGTTTGGTCAATTCCTATATGCATGGTGGCAGGGATTGGTATTGGTGCTGTATCGAATCCGGCACCGCTCAAAACCCTAATTATTCCCCTCACCTTTCTGATGGTTTATCCCATGATGATTAATCTACAAATCCAAAAGGTGATGTCTAGCGGAGACTTTCGGGTACAGCTTCTCACACAAGTTATCAACTTTGGTGTAATTCCATTTTTTGCCTTTGGCATAGGCAAAGTTTTCTTTGCGAATCAGCCCTTAATTGCCCTGGGGTTTTTGTTAGCATCCTTACTCCCGACCAGTGGCATGACCATTTCTTGGACTGGATTTGCGAAAGGCAACATCAGTGCCGCGATAAAAATGACCGTTATTGGATTGATTCTAGGTTCATTAGCCACGCCTTTCTATGCTAAATGGTTGATGGGTGCAATGGTTGAAATTCCTCTAACCAGTATCTTTAAACAGATTGTCATCATCGTTTTTCTACCGATGATTCTAGGAGTCGTCACGCGTCTCACGCTGATTCAAATTGTGGGAACAGACAAGTACAATAAAACTCTGAAGCAGAAATTTCCGGTCTTTTCAACAGTCGGAGTGTTAGGCATTGTCTTTGTTGCCATGGCACTCAAGGCAAAGGATATTGTTTCCAATCCACTTGTGTTGCTTTCGTTTCTGATTCCCCTTGCCATTCTATATATCGGCAACTTCCTACTCAGTACCCTCATCGGAAAGGTTTTTTTCCATCGAGGAGATGCGATCGCCCTTGTGTATGGCACTGTGATGCGGAATCTATCGATTGCATTGGCGATCGCCATGACTGCCTTTGGCAAGGAACAGGGATCTGAGATTGCCTTGATTATTGCAATGGCTTACATCATTCAAGTACAAGCCGCTGCTTGGTACGTCCGCTTTACCGACCGCCTGTTTGGTTCGATTCCAGAAACTCAACCTCAATTAAAGCAACCAACGTAGGATGGAAATAGGGACTATGTACGCCTGCGTATGGGCGATCGCCGTTGGTGGTGTAGCCGTGAACACTAGGTAGGACAGAGGTATTTTTATGCGCAGAGTAAACTTCCGCCTACGCTGCCTCTACTTCAAATAATTCAGTTCGCTGGCAAGCCATTCTTGAAATAGCTGGTCAATAATGCTCTTCTTAAGTTCTTCAGTCAACTCAGCTGGGATAAATTGCTCAACCATCAGAATATGATGCCCTTGTTCTGTTTGTGTTGGACGCAAGACCCGCTGAACGTCTGCTCCAAAAACAGCTGCAGATAGTTCTGGTTTTAATCCTTTTCGATATAGACGCCCTTCAAATCCACACCGATGGCGTCGATCCTCAGCAATGTCATAGAAATGAGCCGCCTGGTAAAAACTAATTTCTTCTTCCTCAATCTGATAGAAAAGCTCAATCGCTAACTTTTCGTGGGGAACGATGATTTGATAAAGAAGCACACTGTCAAAATCAATTCGATGCTCTGCAAAGTACTTGTCTACATCGCCTGAGAATAGGACGTGAGCTAGCTTTTGAGCAAGGAGGCGATCGCAGATTCCCTGCTCCCATTCATCAGGCGTGACCAACTGTTCGTTTAACCATGCAAGGGTTGAATTGGCACTTTCTAATCGCTGTGCCCGTCGAAAGCGATCGGCTTCTATTTGAATTTCTTCTGCTGAAACCTTGATGCCCCGTTCCATTGCTGTCTTTTCAATAATCTTCTGATAGAGCAGGGCATGACAAATGTCTCTGATCTGAAGATTTCTCTTAAGAAAAGAGGCAATGTCTCCTAAATCGGTAGATATATCAACAAGACGAACCATGGTAAATAACGTGAGATTTATTGATCAAACAGAACACATGATTTCAAGTATGCAATCCTGAATCAAAAGAACATCCAAATTCCATTAGAGTCTAAGTAGATGGCCATACTTAAACGTATTCTTCCAAATCCTGTGCCGCCCGCGCAGCGGGCGGCACAGGATTTGGGGTTTTGGTTTTAATGACGTTCAGGCACTTATCAAAGTATTTTACGTGAATAGGACACTTCATGAATCAGATGCATCCCTCAAGGGTGGATCATCTAACGTTCCTTGATTTTTTGAATCAAAACCTAAAACTAAGGAATTGAGCGAAATTATTTACATATTTTTCTGGGGCCATCTCCAGAAAAATATGTGTGTCATGAATTCTGCACAAGCACTTACACTCGATTACACTCAATATTTATCAGATGAAAAGTTCTGCCTCAAGCTCTTACCTCTCAAGGCAGGAATCTATGAAACGTAAAAAGCCACCCTTTTTCAGTAAGCTAAAACTCATTGGCTTTGCGTGTTTTGATAGCTGTTACCTTCGGCAGGGGACAGTCCTGCTCTAAATGTCTAACAGATTAGTGTCAACCAGCGATTGCAATAGAGGTAGACGTAGAAAAAGCCAATGCAAAGAAAGGAGTACTCACTGCATGAGTCGCATTAGAACTGCCTGCGATCGCAAAATTAGGACCAAATGCCTGAGTAGAAGAGTTGGTAAACGCAAGAGCTGAGGGTGACGTACTTCCAAATAAGGATGAAGGCAAAGAAAATGATGAGAGAAATCCACCCTCAGGACAAACATCGTCATTCAATAAATCTACATACTTAAGATCTGCAATTAGCATAACTATCTCCTTACTAGGGTGATGTGACTAAGCTTAAAGTCATCGACTTTGCGTGTTTTGATAGCTGTCCTCCGCCGGAGGTGGAGGACAGCTCTGCAATTTAAATGTCTAATAGCTTATTCATTAGATTGACGATTGATTTTTGAGAAAGCTAATCTGACAAGTTCATTTGAACGCAAAAAGGAAATGAATAACATTAGACTGGTTTCTGAAATACTTAGCCTCTCATAATCCCATCAAGCTATTTACCATTAAGGACGCCGATAGTTATTCAAGGTAAATATATTTTCAGAATTGTTGCTAGTCAGGCAGGTTTCTCAATCCTAGCCTTGAGAACCAAATCACAGAAATAGAATTGAGAAACCTGGATTGTAGTTGACCATCATCTGAAAAATCAGAATCGTTGCTATCAAATCTGATTAGTCGGCAAATGCAATTCCTAAAGCTGTGACGCCAGCAACATTACCAGCAGCTCCTAAATCAGTCGCGAAAATGTTAACGTTTCCAGCGGCAATTGCAGCATTAGGGCCTGAAGCTGTAACCCCAGAAGGAATTCCTAACACTGGCAAACTAATAGCAAGAGCGAGTCCACCTTCCACTGTAGCTTCTTCGGATGTCTCAATATACTTAATGTCAGAAATAATCATGTTGTCCTCCAAGACAAGGTATGTTCAGTGAAAATCAACCTTTCGGCTGTATAGGTTAATAATATAAAAAGAGCACATCTTAGTGGAGCCAATTTGGCCATTAAACAACTTATTTTTC
>JBCCWF010000105.1:0-16153 GCA_039194035.1 Cyanobacteria bacterium P01_E01_bin.6
AAACCACCCCATCACCTGTACCGGATGAGGCCAGTTCCACGGATCGCCAATGAGGGCATCCAGCAGAGCGGCGATCGCCAAAATTATTACTGGTGACCCGTCATGGGATTCACCCAACACATCGAAGCTGATGACCATCATGGATTGAGCAGAGTTAAGTCAATGAACCTCATTTCCAGTCTTGTTCGGCTCGTGCAAGAACGTATCTTGAAACAGCCTGAATCTCCTCAGCAGAGAGCTTATCTCCATAGGCAGACATGGGACGTTTGCCCACGGTCACAATATGGGCGATCGCATCCACAGAATCCATCTGATTTTTTGTCAGCGCTTTCATTCTTAAATTTTTGCCTCGACGAATGATGTTGCCTCCATTTGCATGACATCCGGCACAGTTGATGTCGAATAATGTGGCTCCGTCAGGCGAAGGAGACGCTAGTTCAGCATGAGTCGTCGAGGCTGAAATCGGGTCTGCAAAGGATGGTGGCACTATCAACCAAGCCCATAGACAAAACACAAACCCAATGATTACTAGAAATCGTTGGTGTCTTCTCATCCTATTGATACTCCATTGTTCTGCTATGGTCATGCTTACGGATAGGCTCGTCTCTTACCCCCCAACTGGAACGAGGGTTAGCCAAGAGAAGGGTGCTCATGCTTCTGCCATCGCATTGGCGATTCTTCAGATGATCTTGTATGCTTTCGGTCTAGAAACAGAGTTGTCTCTACATTAACGCCTCAGCGCACGCCTAATTGTCTCCAACGCCGAGTCGGGTTAATCTCTATGTTTCCAAAAAAGCTAAATTGCCTTCTGTCTCCCCTCTATCGTCTGAGCATGACGGCTTTGTCCGTCCATGGAGTGTTCGGTGGTATTAGCGGTGTGATTGCACTGGGAGCAGCAACGGTACTGGTCGCCCCAGCCGCCTATGCAGGTGAACTAACGACGTGGCGCTTTGATCCAGACACTCGGCAACTTGAACTGACCCTATCAGAGAACACGACACCAAACTATTTTTTACTCGCACAACCCACGCGGATTGTACTTGACTTGCCTAACACAGTCGTGGACACGTTTCTAGAAGAGGAGTCCTTTCAAGGGGTGGTTCGTCATATTCGTGTGAGCCAATTTCAGCCTACCCTTGCTCGCATTGTTATTGAACTCGCACCTGGTGCAGAACTTTCTCCATCTCAAGTGGAGTTGCGTCCAGTCGTTGTCTCGAATGGAAACAGTCAGGCCCAATGGGTTATGCGCCCCTTGTTGGCGGATGAGGCGATCGCCTCATTGAATGAACCTGCTTCAACGAGTACCCGTCCAGAACAGTTGCCAGAGATTCCTAATCCTGAACCTACGGATACGGAGACTGCCACCATTGAACAACCGAATGTGACGTTGGACGCTGACGACGCTGACTTGGATGACCTTGATTCAGTGCCCGTGTTAGCTGCTTCAACACTAGATACCTCGACACTAGATACCTCGACACCCGATGCTTCGACACCCGATGCTTCGATTGCAGCAACACAGGATGATCGGGATGAGGATTTGGATACGTCAATCCCTGATCAATCAGAAACAATTACGGCGCAAGAGCATTCCCTACCGCCGCTAGAACCGGGCGGATTTGAAATTCCGGTCGAAATTCCCCCTCCATTGCCTGAGATTGCAGAAAATCGCCCAAATCTTGGTAATGAGGCAAATAATGAGCGGTTCGTCGTCTCTGATGAATCGCAAATTGCGATCATCCTAGAACCGCAAGTGTCTGAGAATGTAGAGAGCATCGATGGTTCTAACGCAGCATCTTCTTCACAAGAAACAGAACAAATAGCCGTCGGAACTCGTGCAGAATTGCGGCAAGCGTTGGAACAGGCATTGCCTGAAGGAACAACGATTAATATCGTTGGCCGAAATGACCAGGGTTCAAATTCCGCTGAATCCGATCAGCCGTCATCGGTTTCAGCGGAATTTGAAGATTCAGCGGAATTTGAAGAAATTCTTCCAGGCGAGACGCTCGCAGACATAGCTCTTCCAGAGCCAGAAACGAACACAACGATACCGGAAGAGAGCAATGCGGTAGCCCCTGCTGCTGAAACATTACCTTGGGATTCTTCCCTAGACGTGGCTGCCATCGAAGACGATCGAGAGCCTGGATTGACTGTTGACTCATCTGTATTACCGATGGATGGAGATGAATCCGTTCTAAGTGCAAATTCATTTGAGGAAGATGTCGATAATGCAGAGGAAGAAAATGCAGAGGAAGAATTGAATGCTGCTGCGATAGAAGATACGTCGCCAGAGAGTGTCACTCCAGAGAGTGTCACTCCAGAGCTGTTGTCTGATGATGCAACCGATGATGATGTAACCGATGTGAGTCCTGCGAATACCGAGAATAGTTCTCCCGAAGTGCAAGACGGTGAGAATGAGGATGTTCGATTGGAGAATAATACTCAGACTCTATCGGTTCCTTCGGATACGGAAGATGTGCTTGACAATGCAGCTGATTCCTTCATTCGCGAAGAACCAATAGAACCCTCTGGACTTGAGCCTCAAGTACTTTCTGCCTTGCCCCCAGAGGCCTCCGTTACATCAGCCCCCGATCTACCTATTCCTGAACAAATTGACTCTGCAGCCCTAGTCGAATCTCAGCCTTTGACAAATACGGCAATTGAGCCACCTGATATCGAACCCGATGATGAGACTGCTGAAACTGGCAGTGCCTCCTTTCCGTCACCCATTACCGATCTGGAGACGCCTATTATCCCCTCTCGTTCATCTAGATTGCCAGAACGAGAGCTAATGGTTGCTGCGCGACCAGGGGCTAGAATTCCTTCAGGAACGGTCTTGCGATTACGGTATCCGAGGCTAACGCCTACTCTTTTACCAAGAGGTATGGTCTGGCAAGATGTGTTGCTACTAGAGCAGACGTTGTTGGATCAATCGGGCAATGTCATTGCAACTGAAGGCACTGAAATTATTGGTCGATTTGAACTCACCCCGCAATCCATTCGCTTTGTGACTCAGGCGATCGCCCTAGATGGTCGCAATATTGCACTACAGGCTGTTTCAGGATGGGTTCCTATCTCACAAGAAAGTCAAGCCGTAGTGATTCACCCCAATCAAATTGTGAATGTCCGATTGGCAGAACATTTTGATCAGTAAGGAACTTGGCAAACTTCGCAGATTCATCACGAAGAAATGAGCACTTGAGGCCCGCTAAGCGGGCCTCAAGTGCTCATTTCTTCGTAAACCTTTCCAAGTCGTATCAGGCACACAGTTTACGGATGATTTGTGATTGACTGGTACGCCTAACGACCGGATCTATCGAATCGTCGATCGGCCAGAAAATGACTGAACCCCAAGAAAATCACCCATCCGCAAGGATGACTGTTAGGATCAGAATAACCTTAATGTTTTGAAACACCGACGTTTCTCGATATGGCTCTCGAAAACCTGCGCGACTTGTACCAACAGGTCATCCTTGAACGCTACAAAAAGCCTCGCAACCATGGCTGCACAAATCCGGTACATCGCTTTCAGAAGGGGCACAACCCATCCTGTGGCGACACGATCGAACTAACCCTCAAGCTCAACGAAACGGGCGATCACATCGAAGAGGTGAAGTTTGAAGGAGAAGGCTGCGCCATTTCGATGGCCTCTGTTGATTTGATGGCTGATGCATTGCGCGGCAAAACATTAGACGAAGCCGTCGTAATGGTGAGTCAGTTTCAGTCTATGATGCGTGGTGAAACCGAGTTTCCAAAGGAATTACGGAAGCTGAATGTGATGCAGGGAGTTGCTCAGTTTCCCGTTCGCATTAAGTGCGCGAATTTAGGATGGCATACGCTCAAGGCTGCTATCGAACTCGGCATTGACCCAAACTCGGCTGATGGATTTGTCAGCAATGAAGTGGAGTCCCCTTCGTAACCATTGTGGGATATTAAGTACCTGGACGTCATTAAAACCAAAATCCCAAATCCTGTGCCGCCCGCTGCGCAGGCGGCACAGGATTTTGAAGGGTACGTTTCATGATGGCTAGCTACTTATTTTTCTCTCAATCCTGGCTTAAATCGTAATAACAACGTTGAAAACGTAAGGTAGGGCGTATGCCAATAGCAATTGATTTTTTGGTGGTTTCTAAATGGTTGGCGATCGCCACGGTCGCGTTTGGAGCATTAGCAACTCTTTCCTTCATCACTAAATGGGGAATCCGATTTCGCCTGGTCGGAATCACTGGGTTTATGGGGGTGTTGACAGGAGGTGTGTTTGCGCTGGGTTTGACGCCATTTATGACGCCTTCTGTTCCTGGAGCGATTGGCTTTTCAACGATTTATGATTCAGGGGGGGCTCAGGCAGTCATTGCGGTGCAGCCAAATATCTCAGAAACAGAACTGGAAGCCACCCTAAAGCAAGCCGCGAACAACCTCTTTTCACCAGGACGCTTAGGGGGACGAGACAATCGGCTTATAATCCGTGCCCGCACAGTTGTTCATCCAGAGGATGGCATTTCGCAACCTCTCCTGTTAGGTGAAATCAGGCGATCGCTGGTCGTGAGAGATGATGATCAGATGGAGATTACCCTTTATCCTGATCATTTGGCACAAGCGCAACGATCTGATTCATAATCTCTTGCTCATCACGAGAGTTCATCTACACAATTCTAGGGCACGGGTACAATTCCTCATTACACAAAGAACTCATCAGCTCACCAATGCCTGTCTCACGTCCTTGTTTAAGGGAGCATGGCTTGTATTTTACGATGGGATTACAGGACGCGAAACGCCCCACAATCCCGGTAAATTTTTCCCGGCTTACGCGATAAACCGGGAGCATCGACAGCTCTGATAAGAATTCTGATAAGAATAAAGTCCTTGTAGTAGGATCAATGTCCATAGACTAATCACTATGTTCATTGCAGATTTGTTCACCATTTACATTCCAGAAGCCTTACTTTGTCTATGTCACAGCACACAGGAAGCACCATAACGACATCGTCTGAGTCAGCCATGCTCACCATGGCGCTTGCACCAGCCCATGTCTTCCGCGGTAGAGGAGTCATTAAAACAGTCGCCAATACGATTGCCGCATTGGGCGATCGCCCGCTCGTTATTGGAGGCGATCGCACACTATCGGTAGCGGCTCCGTTTCTAGAACCACTGTGGCAGGAAGGCATCGAGAAAGCAGAAGCTAGTTATGGGGCTGACTGTAACGCTCAAGGGTTAAGCACACTCAATCAAGCGATGCTTGACCATCAGGCAAATCTCGTCATCGGCGTTGGCGGAGGCAAAGCACTAGATGCCGCGAAACTTGTGGCCTACGAAGCACACGTCCCTGTTGTGACGATTCCTTCATCGGCTGCGACCTGTGCCGCATGGACAGCATTGTCTAACGTCTATTCTGACAGCAGTGCCTTTTTGTATGACGTGCCATTACCCAAGTGCCCAGATGTGCTGATTCTGGATTATGACTTGATTCAGCTAGCCGATCGCCGAACACTGGTTGCCGGCATTGGGGATGCGCTCGCAAAGTGGTATGAGGCCTCGGTGAGTAGTGGTCATTCGGATCAGACTCTTATTATTGCTGCCGTTCAGCAGGCTAGGGTACTGCGAGATATTTTGTTCCAAAAATCACAAGAGGCGATCGCCCATCCCGGTAGCCAGCAATGGTGTGATGTTGTCGATGCGTCTGTGCTGTTGGCTGGGGTAATTGGTGGGTTAGGGGGGGCTCAATGCCGTACCGTTGCTGCCCATGCGATTCACAATGGGCTTACTCATTTGTTAGAGAGTCATGGCACGCTACATGGTGAAAAAGTTGCCTACGGTATTCTGGTTCAGCTCCGGTTAGAGGAAATGGTGCAAGGGAATCAGCTGGCTGCAACAGCTCGTCATCAACTACTGAAGTTTTATCAAGATATTGGCCTGCCTTGCAGCCTGCATGATTTGGGTCTTGACAGAGTCTCGTTATCTGATTTGGAGCACGCAGCAACGGTGGCTTGCTTGCCTAAGTCAGATATTCATCACCTACCGTTTGAGGTGACCCCGACTCACGTGATGGCGGCCATGGTCTCAACGACGGCCACCCCTTTATCAATTGGCGTGCGATCGCAAGATGAAGAAGATTCGTTGCCTCGTTTTATGCAATCAGCAGATACATCAGACTAGCCGCACGAGTGCTCAATCTAGATCGATGATTTAAGCCTTTTCGATGATTTAAGCCTTTTCTAGGCTGGGAACTGCCGTTCCCAAAATGGTTTGGGTTTATCATTGGCCTTGGCCTCATGGGTATCGTTTCAGCGGTAGATGAGTGCTGCTGGAATGATGGTACGCTTAGCCTAAATTTGTCCTGTGGAATTCAACATAAACGTTGACTGTATCCTGTGCTGAATGCAGCATACGGTCAACATTCAAGCGGGATTCCGATATGCTCAGACTGAGATAGTATTTCTGGATAGACGCTTATGACCTTGGATTGGATACGTCCTGCCGACCGGCTTCGCATATTGCCTCCCTATGTATTCGCCAGGCTTGATGAGTTGAAGGCGCGTGCCCGTGAGGAAGGACTTGATCTCATTGATCTTGGCATGGGTAACCCTGACGGCCCAACCCCTCAGCCAGTCGTGGATGCTGCGATCGCCGCGCTACAAGATGCCTCGAATCATGGCTATCCACCCTTTGAAGGCACTGCTGATTTCCGAAAAGCTATCACCGACTGGTATTTCCGACGATATGACGTGAAGTTAGATCCAGATGGAGAAGCATTGCCTCTCTTGGGTTCCAAGGAAGGGCTCACCCACTTGGCGATCGCCTACATTAACCCTGGAGACTTAGTGCTTGCTCCAACGCCAGCCTATCCCGCTCATTTTCGCGGGCCGCTGATTGCTGGAGGAGAAATTTACAGCCTTGTGCTGACACCAGAACAAGATTGGCTGATTGATCTCGGCGCAATTCCTGATGAGGTTGCGGATCGGGCAAAGGTTCTCTATTTCAACTATCCGAATAACCCTACAGCGGCTACAGCACCGCGCGAATTTTTCGAAGAGATTGTGGCATTTGCGCGCAAACACGAAATTTTACTTGTTCATGATTTGTGCTACGCAGAGCTTGCATTTGATGGCTATCAGCCTACGAGCTTGCTCGAAATACCGGGCGCTAAAGAGATCGGCGTTGAATTCCATACCCTCTCAAAGACTTACAACATGGCAGGGTGGAGGGTCGGCTTTGTCGTTGGCAACCGCCACGTCATTCAGGGACTGCGAACACTGAAGACCAACCTAGACTACGGCATTTTCTCCGCGCTCCAGCAAGCGGCAAAAACAGCCTTAGAGCTTCCCGACGTGTATCTCCACGATGTTCAGAATCGATACTGCCAACGTCGAGATTGCTTAATTGAGGCATTCGGTAAATTAGGATGGACGATTCCTAAAACAAAGGCAACGATGTACCTTTGGGTGCCCTGTCCAGTTGGCCTCAATTCTACTGAGTTTGCGTTGACGGTGCTGCAACGAACCGGTGTCGTCGTAACCCCTGGAAACGCCTTTGGGCCTGGGGGGGAGGGCTACGTCAGGGTGAGCTTAATCGCAGAGTGCGATCGCCTTCTAGACGCAATGAATCGCATCGCAGACGCCGGGATTCGCTATGAACCTAAAGCAGAACCCGTTGCATAGGCATCGTAGACATCTCTAATCCTCTGCTCACAGGTATTGACAATGTCAAATCAGACTGAAGCAACACTCGGACAATCAATCGTTAAGGGATATCCCTGCGGCTCAACAGAGGCAAATTGATCGGCGATTGTGAGCTTCCTAGACAGAGTCTGCACACATTGCTAGTGCAAGACATGAATCAGGGACGAAAGATGGGCTAGAGACGAGTGAGGATTAATGGTCATGTTGCGTGATTACTGAGCACCTGGGTTCGGGAGCTTGGAGATGGTGTAGCGGGCGATCGCCAAACTCAAGCGGGCTTGCTCAATACCGGAAAGTTCTGTCCATGCAGCACAGCGCACAGACCGTAGCGCTGCTTCGAGCGTATCAGACTCGCTGCTACGCATCGCGTAGGCATAAGGGCGGGCTAAGACGAGCAAGTCGTCCGTTGTCCAACCTGAGAGAAGATCCTGCACGCACTGCACGAGCTGGTCTGCAATTGGCTGCTGTGTTGCGAGGAGAGCCTGAGCTTGTTGGGCGATGCCTGAGAGGAGAGCCTGAGGAACGCGATCGCCAAAATGCTTGACTAGATTGATTTGAACTGAATCAGCTGTTGCGTCGGGTGCCGGATTCCATTGTTGATCAAGTTGAGCGAAAAATGCTTGGCCTTGAGTGTCAATTGACGCGAGTTCTTCAGATGTTTGGTCTGCTACCCACGATTGCTCTAGGTCAGCAAAGAAGTGAGCGGCGCTTTGCGTCGTCGGTTCCCAAGGATAGGATGCATCATCACCCAAAACAAGATTAAGCAAGTCTTGATTAACATCACCATCATGGGTTGAAGACGAAACATTAATGCGATCGCTAACCATTGGATACTCCTGAATCTATCGTTCACGAACTAACAGCTTTGAGACATGGACTGTGCCACATGAAACTTTGTGACACCTGTACCTACACTGCCAGCCGAAGCTTTTCCGCATGAAGGCAAATTTTTAAATCCAACCCCAATTTAAGCTGTAGGAGAAGCATTAAGGTTGACACTATCTCAACTGACCCTAACAAAGGCATTGTCAACATGCAAGGAAACAAGCGATCGATCGCCACAACATCATTTGCTTTTGGATAGGTCGATCACAAATTCGAGAGCCTGACTACGGTGACTTCCAAACTTCAGTTGAGTTCGGGATTGGAGAGGGATTTCTTGTTGGTGAACTCGCCGCCAGCCATCATTGCTCAGCAACAACGTGCCATATCGAGAATAGTCTCGCAAATAGAAGGAGGGCTCAATTCCCTCTGCCTCTTCTGGATCACGATAGAAAATCTCTGCATGTTGTCTGGATACCCCCGGTTCATTAATGATGAGGTCATTCCCTTCCATCTTCCCAACTCGCATGAGTCCACCTTGAATTGGCCAGACTTCAGTGGATGACCCAATGGCTCGTAAAAATGCCAGCGGAGCACGACGTCCAATCCATGTGGGGGATTGGTCAGGCATTTCTGTGACGCCTTCGCCTGCGGGTCTAATCAGCTCCCCATCGTACTCTGGATGCATGTAGAGTACAGGCAGCGTCCAGGCAGGTTGATTAAACCGATAAAGCGTGAGCAATTGCTGTCTGGCGATCGCCACCGCTTGATCAATTGATGCGCGATCAACAAGTGCTTGTGTAAATGCCTCAATAAAGCTAAGGGCTTCTGCATCAGCAATCGTGTCGCGCATTGCCAGCACCGCAGGAACTCCATGATGGATCAACACCTCAGCTAAACTACTGCGGGGAATGAGTTCTTGAGTCTGATTGCGATCGGGTTGGGCACCCCAACAGGCATTGAACACTGCCAACTTAATTTGGCAACGAGTCAGCACTTGAGCCAGCTCTGTCCCATTGAGTGTTGCGTCGGGTCTTAGGAACAGTAGCCCTCCATCTGGCGCAGGCATTCCGTGACCAGAATAAAACAAGACATTGTACTTTCCGTTATCCAGCGTATCCACTAGTTTGGCTGCCGTGGGCTGCACCAAAATATCAACCATGCTGTCAACCGACGAACCGAATCCTTGATATTGAGACGTGCCGCGATACTTCAACACTTGAGCCAGTGCTTGAGCTTCGCGCTCCAGCTCTAGCTGTGTTCCGTAGGACTGGGTTGTTGTGGGTTCTCCTGTAGGTTCCGGATTCGATGCTTGACCTAACACCAACAAGATCTTGAGCGTATGTTCTGCCCTCAAATCAAGGAGGGGATCAACCGCACTCGTTGTACGGCTAAAAAGCATTTGTTGGCCCAGAGAAATCGCCTGCATTCCAGCTTCAGGCTGCATGATTTCCCAAGGAATATTGGTCAAATCTGGGTCACGGATATCTAATCGGAGTCGAATCGGTTTTCCTTGCCCGATGGCAATGCCTTGGCTTTGGTCTAAGCTACTCCTCACACTGCCGTCGAATAGCCACTGCCAAAGGCCTACCCCCAAGTGCTGCATCAAACGGCTACTGTAACTGATGCTTTGTTCCGAGTCAGTCTCGATAGTGGCACACTCATCGCTGGTTATGCTTAGGGGTGGCAACTCTCCATTCGCGAGAGGTTCTGATGCAAACTTAGGCAGACTTGGAGAACTCTGAGAAAACATTAACTGCCAATCATGCCAACTTTGGGTGAGCGGCTGAGGCCATGAACAATCACGATGAACATAGCCACCTGGATATGGGGCGTTTAAAACCCAAAGCGCATAGTGCCCAGGTTGGGCAGATTCTAAGCGAGATATCGCAAGGCTAAGACAAGGAATGTCAGGCATGCAAAATGAGTAGGGAAATGTGAAACTAAATCGCTCACCTAGTCTATCCGGTCTTGCGAGTATGAGAAAAGAGGTCATCGCAAGACACGCAATATTCTTCAAGAGCGAACAACAAAATCTGCAACAAAATCAAGCAACGTCTATGTCAATCATCTCTTGTAAGCTGATTCCTCTCACTTGAATTGACTGGGTCTCCGGACGTTCCTTTATTTGGTAATAAGTAGATGGCCATCATTAAACGTATCCTTACAAATCCTGTGCCGCCCGCTGCACAGGCGACACAGGATTTGGGGTTTTGGTTTTAATGACTCCAGGTACTTATAGCGGTATGCAACTGCGTCAAGTACAAAAATGGTGATGTGGGGCGCGGCGCGTCCCACATCACCGTACTTAATCAATCCGCATAGCGCTATACATCGAAGCATCAAGCACAATGGATAATGTCAAGCTTGTTCTTAAGCTTTGCTGTTGGCGTCCTCATTTTCAGGATAATTGACGATGAAAGTAAGATTTGGTGCATCGATCGGCCTCTGGCTTGTTGTTATCGCAGTGGCAACAGCTTCTTGTACTTCATCTTCTGAGCCTCCATCTCAAGGCTTGAATGATGACCAATCAGTCGAAGTAGAGCAGTCAGAGTCGCCTAGTGTCTCAGCTCAAGATAGTCCTAATAGCGCGATTGATGGCGATTCTATTGCGATCGCCCCCGACCAAAAGCCAGGCAGTGCCTCAACGGACACCGATACAGCAAAACCTTTGGCAGAAGCAGCCCCACGGCAGCCGCTTCAGTTGGTCGATGAGGGTGGTTCATCTGCAGAATTCACGCAATTTCGCAACGCCTTACGACAGGCGGTTCAAGATCGAGATGCTGACTTTATTCGAGCGATCGCCGCTCCCGATATTCGGCTCACCTTCGGCTTGCCCATGACCATCGACGAACTCGACATCGACAATCCAAACGCCCTGTTTTGGAAAAATATGGAAAAGGCGATCGCCACTGGATGCGCCTCTGAAATTTTTGGCGTCGAACCAGAAAAACAGACGTGGATTTGTCCCCACGTTTTTCTCGCGCCTGAAACCGTCCCAACCATTGACCCCTATTCGCACATTGTTATTGTGGGAAACGATATTAACGTCCGAGCTGAGCCTGACAGCAGCAGCCCTGTTGTGGGTACGGTGTCGAACGAAGTGGTGCGGTATGACGTTGACAGCACGAGTGATCTATCTGCTGAGCAACAACAAGCCGTGAGCACTTTGAATGGATGGCAATCCATCATTACCTCCATCGGCCAACGAGGTTTTGTTTCGAGTCGCTATGCCTATTCTCCAATTGGATACCGCGCTTTCTTCACGAAAGAAAACGACACTTGGCAAATGACCGTTTTTATTGCAGGTGATTAACTTCAAACTATTCGACGTGATCCTACAACTTTGCAAAGTTGTGAGCAGAATCTCAAATAGGTTTCGATGTTTTTTGAGATTTTTCTTAAGTTCGATCAAACATTGTGATACCATCATAAGCCTGTGAAGACGTGGGTCGGTGCCCGAGTGGTTAATGGGGGCGGACTGTAAATCCGCTGGCTATGCCTACGCTAGTTCGAATCTAGCCCGGCCCACCACAGAATTTTTTGAGCACTCTTTAAGTACCTCGCCAATTAACTTTCTGTATACTCTTGCTAATTTTCCCAGCGTTGGCCTTGAGAAATGATTTGAAAGCAAGCAAGAAACTTAATTTACGATGTACTAGATATCGATTACATAGTCTTGTCTTTGGGTAGAATTTTAGTAAGCATCTGCTCAGTTAGTTGCTACTTTGCCCGTGTAGCTCAGTGGTAGAGCGCACCCTTGGTAAGGGTGAGGTCACGAGTTCAATCCTCGTCACGGGCTTTCAAGGCTGAGTTCATCTATCCATAGGCTTGAAGCGTGCTTAGGTTGTATGAAATAGCATGTATAGATATCAAGAGCTGCTGAATAGATAAATTCCATATCTTTATAGATGCGGAATCGAAGATACATATTTTTTCTTGATGATCACTCTATAGCTGAAATCCTCAAAGAAAATTATAGTGATTCAGGTCGACATGTAGCTGAAGTAACTTAAACAAATACTGGATATTTTCGACCTGCAAATTAGACAACCTGCAAATTAGACATTGCAGCTTAAGCCATGCTGACGCAGGGATCCATAGAATTCCAAGAATTTTAGAGCATGATCGTTTAGCATACGTTCATTGAATGGACGCGACACTTCAGCTAAAATCAGAGATCAGCTTACAAGAACTATAGTACTATTTGCATTTCTAGAATACAACTTGCACCTCGAAGTAAAAATAGCCTCAGGACACTCTAAAATCGCTCTCAAGGCTTTTGTGTTAAAATTTAGAGGCATTTTAACCTGACACGGCTATCTTCTCATCAGCCTTAATATTAGGAGCAAGTTATCTATGGCAGCAGAATATGGTGCTAATCAAATCCAGGTGCTTGAGGGCTTAGAGGCCGTTCGGAAGCGTCCTGGAATGTATATCGGTAGCACCGGCCCAAGAGGACTGCATCACCTCGTCTATGAGGTCGTTGATAACTCAGTTGATGAATCTCTGGCAGGTTTTTGTACCACGATTCGCGTCAAATTCAATGCTGATGGATCAGTCACGGTTTTAGATAACGGACGAGGTATTCCTACAGGTATCCACTCAAAAACCGGAAAGTCTGCCCTAGAAACGGTCATGACCGTGCTTCATGCAGGGGGGAAATTTGGTGGCGGTGGTTACAAGGTGTCTGGAGGCCTTCACGGAGTTGGCGTTTCTGTTGTCAATGCGCTGTCAGAATGGGTCGAAGTTAAAGTGTGGCGTGAGAATAACGTCCATACTCAGCGATATCAACAAGGCGTTCCCATGGGTGAACTCCACGTTGAACCATGCACGGGTTCGAAAACTGGTACTCAAGTATCTTTCAAGCCTGACACTGAAATCTTCACAGTCAACATCGAGTTTGACTACAGTACAGTAGCTGGACGTCTTAAGGAATTAGCCTATCTCAATGCAGGGGTTGAAATTGAGTTTACGGATGAGCGTCTTGAACTTCTCAAAAGTGATCAGCCCAAGGTTGAAACCTATCACTACGAGGGCGGAATTCGTGAATATGTCGAGTACATGAATAAAGACAAGCAAGCTCTACATGAGGACGTCATCCATATTAAGAGTGAGCGAAATGGTGTTCAAGTTGAAGCTGCCCTCCAATGGTGTGTCGATGCCTATTCAGATAATCTACTGGGATTTGCGAACAACATTCGCACCATTGATGGAGGAACTCACCTTGAAGGCCTGAAGGCTGTTTTGACTCGAACGATGAACTCCATTGCTCGCAAGCGCAACAAATTAAAAGATGGGGATTCTAATTTAGCTGGTGAAAACGTGCGGGAGGGGCTGACGGGCGTCGTCTCCGTCAAAGTACCTGATCCTGAGTTTGAGGGGCAAACAAAAACGAAACTTGGGAATACAGAAGTTCGAGGGATTGTTGATTCAGCGGTTGGTGAAGCGTTGATCGAATATCTCGATTTCCGTCCAAATATTGCAGATGCGATCTTAGAAAAGGCCATTCAATCGTTTAATGCTGCTGAGGCCGCTCGACGTGCGCGGGATCTCGTGCGGCGCAAGTCAGTTCTGGAATCGTCAACATTACCGGGTAAGCTGGCAGATTGCAGCACGCGAGACCCATCTGAGTCAGAGATCTACATCGTAGAGGGGGATTCTGCTGGAGGATCTGCAAAACAAGGTCGCGATCGCCAGTTTCAAGCAATCTTGCCTCTCCGAGGCAAAATTCTGAACATTGAGAAGACAGATGATGCCAAAATCTACAAGAATACAGAGATTCAATCACTCATTACGGCATTGGGGCTAGGCATTAAGGGAGAAGAATTTGATGCCTCACAGCTCCGTTACCATCGAATCATCATTATGACCGATGCAGATGTGGATGGTGCTCATATTCGAACTCTCTTGCTGACCTTCTTTTATCGCTATCAGCGATCCATGGTTGACCAAGGGTTTGTCTATATTGCCTGTCCTCCGCTTTATAAAGTCACGCGTGGTCGGCAGCATCACTACTGCTACAGTGAGCGCGATCTCCAAGAGCGGCTGAGCCAGTTTCCGCAGAATGCAAACTATGACATTCAGCGATTTAAGGGATTGGGTGAGATGATGCCCGTACAGCTATGGGATACGACAATGAACCCAGAAACGAGAACCCTCAAGCGCGTTGAAATTGAAGATGCAGCCGAAGCAGATCGCATTTTTACCATTTTGATGGGCGATCGCGTGGCTCCTCGTCGTGAGTTTATTGAAGCTCATGGTTCCAAACTTGATTTAAATGACTTAGATATTTAGAACACATAGTTCAACGAAATAGGGCATCTGGGGTATGGAATTACACCCCAGATGCCCTATTTTTTTGCCTTCTTTGGTAATCAATGGGGCAGATTGTGAGATGTCAATATTCACAGCTTTTCTCAATCTGGCTGAAAATAGACGATAGACGGATAAACCTCGTCTAAAGCAGGAACTGTAGTTTTCCCGACTGGAAAACCATAGTTCCCAATATGGTTTGGGTTTAAATGCTGTTGCGATGAAATGATTGATTTTCAACGGCCTGTAAATTTACAAAAATATACGTAAGGCAATCGCTCTATATAAAATTGAGTCACCGATTTAAACCATCATGCATCGTTGGCTTCTGCTGTGACCTTAGAATCAAACACAAACAACTCTACTTTGAAAATTTCTTTAGACCCTTTCCTAGAAATAGTTTTGGTTTTTGTTCTGAAAAAAACCAGGTTACCAGAACTCGATCTCCGCAAAAAACTCTACCGACATTTTTCATGACACGACAAAAGCTTAAGAATATCTGTGTTACGTAAATTAATTAAAAAGTGTTAATTTTGCCCCTGCTTTGTCAACAACAGCGAAGTTCTTCATAAGATAAGTACTACGCAAGACTCTTGTCACAGAATTATGAGCTTGAGCTTTTGCGGATACTTAATCATCTTGTAAATTTAAGCGTACTTATACATCATGACTACAACTCTCCAACAGCGTGACAACGCTAATGCTTGGGAGCGTTTTTGCTCATGGATCACTAGCACCAATAACCGCCTCTATATCGGTTGGTTTGGCGTTTTGATGATTCCTTGTTTGCTATCCGCAACCATCTGCTTCATCATCGCATTTGTCGCAGCTCCTCCCGTTGATATCGACGGTATCCGCGAGCCTGTTGCTGGTTCCTTGCTCTATGGAAACAACATCATCTCCGGTGCAGTTGTTCCGTCTTCTAATGCGATTGGTCTTCACTTCTACCCCATCTGGGAAGCCGCTTCCCTCGATGAGTGGTTGTACAACGGTGGTCCTTACCAGCTCGTTATCTTCCACTTCTTGATTGGCTGTTTCTGCTACATGGGTCGTCAGTGGGAATTGTCCTACCGTCTCGGCATGCGTCCTTGGATCTGTGTTGCTTACTCTGCACCTCTTGCCTCTGCAACGGCAGTCTTCCTCATCTATCCTTTGGGTCAAGGTTCCTTCTCCGATGGAATGCCCTTGGGTATCTCTGGAACATTCAACTTTATGATTGTGTTCCAGGCAGAGCACAACATCTTGATGCACCCCTTCCACATGTTGGGAGTTGCCGGTGTCTTCGGTGGTTCATTGTTCTCCGCGATGCACGGTTCATTGGTGACCTCCTCCTTGGTGCG
>JBCCWF010000106.1:0-16130 GCA_039194035.1 Cyanobacteria bacterium P01_E01_bin.6
CGGGGCGCTCCCCAGGTTTTTAGGTTTTCAGTTTAATAACGCTGAGCTACGTAGATATTTCTTGATGAAGAAATATCTACGTCAATCGCTGCCAAAACGAGAGTATTCCTCAAGAACTAAGGACTCTCAAAATGAGATACCGAAACAACCGATACAAGATTTGATCTCTATGACTGTAAAGGGTTGAGCCATGTTGAGATGAGTCCAGAATGACGCTTATTTCTTGGTCCGTAGCGTAATGGCATTGACTCTCTTTTTGTCTGTCATCTGTGTCATTTCGTAAAGTTGATAGGTTTTTTCCATCATTTCTTCGACGTCTTCATCAGAGAGCTTCTGGACGTAGTTGATTTTGATTTCTTCTAGAATCATCGTCAGCAAGTACTCTAATTCCGCGATGCTTTCTTCTTGACGCAATTCAGACTGAAACGTCTCAATCAGTTTAGAGGTGAGTTTTTGGGTCAACTCGGCACCGACTGGATCTTCAAGACCATCCTTGAGGACTGAATATAGATTCTCCATGACCTCTGCCGTCACACGTTGCGTGATTTGATCAGGAATAGAACCAATGCCAGGAATAGCCTGTAACCCCTTGTAGGCAGGGGATTGGTCAAACGTTCCAGTGACCGTATGAGAGATGAGTGCTTGAAATTCTGGTTTAAGCTGTGGCAAAACTTGGTACACAAGCGTAGAAACAAGTCTCTGAGACAGGGCCTGGATTTCATCAACGCCATTGATATCAATGTATTGACGACCTCCATTGGGTTGTAGTAGTGCGCGAGTAATTTCTCCTTGCTTAACCAGAGTTTGCATCTGGTCAATGATTCGGATGACAACAATTTCGGTGAGTTCGATAGCAACGCTAGCCAAAATACCTCGAACGATTCGTGATTGGATGGGTAGGAGATTGACCAATTTTGCTTGGTTGAATCGGATGCTGAGAGAAATAAAGCGTAGCCAACGCCAAAATGGGATGAGCAAGAGCACGTCGTACCATCGCCAAATCATCGCGTCAAACCAGTTGGTACCTCGGTACTTTAGGCTCAGATAGAGCGTCCGAATCAAAAATTCAATTCCGAATATCAGGAAGAACCAGAGATCAATGCGCCAAAATTGGTCAATTGGTTTACCGTTTAAGCCAATGCCTCGGTAGTAGTTTGTGAGAAGAAGGGGTTCAATGTCATCGTCAAAAAAATCAAGCGCTTGAGACCAGCCATTTTCTTGCAGATATGCTGGACTCCAAAAGGTATTGAATGCATCTTTGGCAGAGTCTGTGCTCACATGCTCCCGCATCCGTTGTTTGATCCGCTCTAACGTACCGGTTTTGTTGGCAATCTCAAAAGGATTTTCATCGATCATGTTGGTACTTGCGATGCGGAGTCGCGCCAACAATGATTCTGCATCTGATAATCCCAATCCTGATTCGCCTGATTGTTCGAGAATGTCTTTGAGATTTTGGACGGTGTCTACATAGGTTGTGGTTGAGCGCTCAGGTTCTATGCCCTTGAATGTTTCGCCATACCACGTGGTGAATTCTGGGAGATATCTAAAATACACATCTCGAAATGTAATGTAGCTGATGTCGAACAGAACCAGAATGAAATTGATTGCGATTGTGATTGCCATCAGTCGTTCGAACCAAAGTCTACGACGTCGTGCCTTGGGTGAACGTGTTCGAGATGTGGCTGTCATGGCAAATTAGTAACGTGATACAGGTTATTGATAAGGGGATATCACACCATCCTTACAATGGATGAGTTTATCGGTTGTTGGACGATCGGGTCTTGGATTTCTCTCGATTGAAGGTTGCTCATTATGCCGCGCACCTTTAATCACAGAAACAAATATTTCTTCTTCAGAAGTGTCGCATGAGGCTATGTCTTCAGGGCGAAGGACGTGGCATTACGGTAGAATCGTTAACAATTGTTAATATCGTTGTTCAGTCATTCGGATCTTTGAGTTGCACTCATCGACTAACCGTAGTCGATGGCTACATGTGTTTAGGGATTCAGCCGGGTAACGATGCTGTCGAATTTTTAATGGTTTTGTTATGGCGATCGCATCTGATGCAGGGTCTGTTTGGCAGTGGCGAGAACAGTCGATTCATTATGTGTACGCTGGTGCTGAGTCTAAGACTCGTAAACCCCCATTGCTCCTTGTCCATGGGTTTGGCGCATCCACTGATCACTGGCGAAAAAATATTGCCGATTTAAGACGTGACTTTGACGTATGGGCCATCGACTTGCTCGGATTCGGGCGTTCAGCAAAACCCGACTGGCAATATAGTGGCGAGTTATGGCGCGAACAGCTGCATGATTTTATTCGTGAAAAGATAACGGCTTCAACCATCATTGCTGGCAACTCTCTAGGAGGGTATGCCTCCTTGTGTGTGGCAGCCGCATATCCGTCCTCTGTGGCAGGCGTTGTTTTGCTCAACAGTGCAGGCCCATTTTCAGATGCGCTGGCAAAGCAATCTGGCTCCTCGTTGAAGGCACGATGGGGTGCTGTCGTTCGTTCTGTTTTGCTGCAACCGCTACCGAGTTATTTGCTGTTTCAGTATGTTCGGCGTCGTTCAACGATTCGTAAAACGCTTAAAAAGGTATATCTTGACCAGAGTGCTGTGACAGAACAACTGGTGGAAGATATTTATCGTCCATCGTGTGATCCAGGTGCACCGACGGTATTTGCATCCGTCTTTAAGTCGCCTCGGGGTGAGCCTGTTGATGTCCTGCTGGAAGCGATGCAATGTCCATTGCTGATGCTGTGGGGCGAGGGTGATCCGTGGATGAATACGCGCGATCGCAGCGAAAGATTTCGTCAGCATTACCCCAACCTAGTTGAACATTACTTGCAGGCGGGTCATTGTCCCCATGATGAAGTGCCGGATCAAGTCAATACACTCATGCGGGACTGGGTCACCCGCTATATTCAGAAGTTGGACTCAGGGGAATCAGAAGCGGCGATCGCCCTAGACACGTGACGATCAGCAATTGAGGAATAGGAATGAAATAGAACCAGAAAGTAGTTTGGTGAGAGTGGTGGCGCCGCTACCACTCTCACCCAACAATTTTCTGATTCTATTTCGGGGGTTTTTAGTTTTTATTCTTGAGCCTCGCTTGAATATTGAATCGATATAGATTATCGATGCATAGATTATCAATGCCCATTCGCGAGGCTGTGCCACGTTACGCGTCGAAGAAATTGTCTCGGTTGCCCAGTCTCGCTTGCCCAAATGATGTACCGTGTAACTCGACACACATGACGACAGTTCCTTAGGCTACATTGGAATAGCCTTAAGAATTTTTACGTTTTAGAGCTACGCAGCTCAAGATCCTTCTAAAAGCGATATTGAGGGGATGGTATGGCGATTTCAGCTTCACTCACACAAAACGGCAGTTCTGATGATACCCATGCATGGAAAAGCTTGAAGCGAGCTATTTCAACGAGTTCAGGGTTTCAGCGCTGGAGACAACAGTCGAATGAGGATGGTTCTCGAAATGAGACAGTCTCTGACCAGCTGGTTATTGAATACTTACGGGAAACTCTCGAAACGCTAGCTTATTAATTTGTTCAGTTTATGCAACTTTTAATGGTTACAAACATGTAACGCTTACAAACAGAGATCGTCGGCCCATTGACGACCTGTTAACACAGTAAGAATAGATGTAATAAAAAGGCTCAGCAATGCTGAGCTTTTTTTGCGATCAGTGTCTGGGTTTTAGATATTGAGATTAAGCAACGTTGTCCACTGTTCAAGGCGATCGCGCAAATTCTCGATGTCTTCGTAAGCGTTGATCAGGCGCTCGCCTTCTACATGAATTTCCTGGGTTGGGTAGGTCTCAATCAGTTCAATCAAGCTGATATGGTCATCATTGCTAGCGGACAAGACTAGCGCAGCGCGGAGAGCTTGGCGATCGCCTCCCCCTGACGCCGTATGGATCATCGGACTAATTTGATCTAATGCAAAATTGCCCAGGGGGTGATTGAGTCCTTGATCTAATAAAACTGGGTCAATTCTCACTTCGCGAGTTAGAGCCTGTCGAAACGTTTCAGGTTCTTCATCTAACCCATTTAAATATCGATTAAGCTGTGGCGAGGTTTCTCCTGTTTCGGCAAATGCAGAAAGGTCTGCCACTGGCACTGTGCGCTGAAGCCATCGATATTTAAAGACCACCTGCTCGGCCGCATCAGCAGATTGGGCTGAGCCAAACAATACCATTCCCCCGATACCAAGAGACGCCACGATAGAGAGCGATCGCAGGCAGTGGACGCCATAGTGACGGATGCTTGTTCGAAGAAGCTGAGTCAGTTTCATAACTTTAAGATAATTCTGTTGGTCATATTGTCTTTGAATGAGTCGTTGTATTGTGTTGAAGGCATAATAGCGGCCTGCAACCTAGAAAGACGACGTTGAGGCGCCAAAGTTTCACTTCAACATAAAGATTCCATTTTATCTGTTACAACGTTTCATCAATGTAGGGATTCAAGATCGATGCCAGTAAAACGTTACATAGCAATAATTGTAGGTGTTGCATCAGCGATGCTGATGGGAGAAGGGGCGATGACAGTACATCGGGCTTACTCTCAATCATTTGCACCACAGCATGTCGCTCAAATTCCAGTGAATGCCAGAGTGATCTACGTCAACCCTGCCTTAGGAGCCGATACCCCCAATAATGGTCGCGAATCATCGCCGTATCGTACGATCACCTATGCGCTGTCTCAATCAACTGATAATACCGTTGTGCAATTGGCACCTGGAAGCTACACGGCTGATACTGGAGAAGTGTTTCCGCTGACCGTCCCGCCGGACGTTATTTTGAGGGGGAATGAGTCAACGAAAGGTCAAACCGTTCTGATTTTGGGAGGTGGCACGCTCATTAGCCCAACGTTTGCCCGCCAAAATGTGACGATTCTGGCTCTAGAAGATAGTCAGATTCGTGGTGTAACGGTTACCAATCCATTGAGCCGAGGAACCGGAATTTGGGTTGAGTCAGCAGATCCTGTGATTCGCAATAATACGCTCTCGAACAGTCTTCGAGATGGAGTGTTTGTGACGGGTACTGGCGCTCCCGTGATCGAAGACAACGTTTTTTTCCAGAATGATGGCAATGGTATTGCCCTTGTCCGCCGTGCAAGCGGAGAAATTCAAGACAACGAATTTCGCAACACTGGGTTTGGAATTGCAGTGGGAGATGATGCAGATCCGCTCATTGAGGATAATTTGATCCGGGAGAATGTAGACGGCATCATTGTTTCTAATCGGGCTCGTCCAATTTTGCGTCGAAATGTGATTCAGCAAAACGTTCGCGATGGTGTGGTGGCGATCGCCGATGCGCAGCCCGATTTAGGCATTAGTAATGATGATCCAGGAGAAAACATCATCACGAATAATGGCCGCCATGATGTCTATAACGCGACGCGAAGTAACGTGATTGTAGCCGTCGGGAACGAAATTAATCCTGACAGAATATCCGGTAATGTTGAATTTGTGGCCCGTGACATTCCTCAATCTGACTTCTTAGATGTTCGAGGCCATTGGGCTGAGTCATACATTACAGCACTGGCTGAATTAGAGGTGATTGGTGGATTTCTTGACGGAACCTATCGCCCCACCGAGCCAGTGACCCGTGCGCAGTTTGCAGCCATTGTGAACAAAGCGTTTAGTCCTGCTCCCAAGCGTCCGGGGTCTGAATTCGTGGATGTGGCCCGTGACTTTTGGGGATACAGTGCCATTCAAACGGCTTATCGAGGACAGTTTCTATCGGGATATCCAGAGCGCGTGTTTCGGCCAAATGCGCCAATTCCTCGGGCGGAGGTCTTGGTGGCGTTATCCAGTGGTCTAGAGCTAGGCAGTGGCCAACCATCCGCCTTAACAACTAAGTATGCGGATGCAGGGCAAATTCCAGGCTGGGCACAAGGGGCGATCGCCGCTGCGACGCAGCAAAATATTGTGGTTAACTATCCTGATATCACACGGCTAAACCCTTCCCAGAACGCTACCCGTGCTGACGTTGCCGCCTTTGTTTATCAGGCACTGGTGAGCGCAGGAGAGGCTGATCCAATCCCCTCTCCCTACGTTGTCACATATCCATAATTTGTCAGTATCTGGACATAATTAAAACCAAAACCCCAAATCCTGTGCCGCCCGCTGCGCAGGGTTTTAATTTGGTTCTTAATTGTGACGAGGTACTGACACGTATCCGTATCGACGAAATGGGGTCGACCGGGCAATGTTGAAAGTGTCTGGGCGATCGCTCACGTTAAATGCTGGCTGAGCCATGATAGAGACTATCCTCTATCACGATTGTTAGCAGGGAAGACAGATGAACGTATCTTTCCTGCTGGCATGTTAGAGAAGAATCGTGTGTCGGCACTCGACGTACCTGAGTCGTTTCTGAGCTTATGCTTGTTTTCGTGACTTTTATCGTGCTGGTGGTCTGGACAGCTTCTTCCACACAAGCCTCCGGGAGAAGATCGCATCCAGTGAGCTCTAATCTGTCCCAGCCCTTGACTGGACATCTCCCTCGATCGCGGGTGAAACCTCCCCCCCAACGATCTTTCTCCTATCGGGAGAAATCCCAGGATGATTGGATACTCGACGGGTTAGGGCTATTTGTTCAAGGAATCGTCATTCCAGGGTTGCAAGTCAGCGTCATTTATCGATTGTGCGCTTGGGCGTTTCCTCAGTGGGAAAACACCCTCCATATTGCCTGGTGGTGGCAGTTTTGTATCAGTTTTGTTTGTGTTGACTATCTCTATTATTGGAATCACAGACTACTCCATAGTTATTACCTCTGGAGCAGCCACAAGGTTCACCATAGTGTCACCGCGATGGATGTGCTTGGTACGTCTCGGAATACGCTTTGGAGCAGCTTCTTAATTGTTTATCTGTGGATTCATGCGCTCATGCTGTGTTTTGTCGAGCATCCAAGCGGATATCTGTTTGGCGTCAGTTTGACGGCAGCACTCGATTTGTGGCGGCACAGCGCATGGTCTATTTTTCCTGGTCAGTGGCTGCACCGGTTTGTCAGCCCATGGCTTATGCTTCCTCACAATCATGCATGGCACCATTGTGAAGCTTCCGAAGGAAATAACTTCGGCGCTAACTTTAAGATCTGGGACAAAATACACGACACATACTTCGATAACGAAGCGTATCCTGAAAAGCTAGGTATTTCGCTACCACTATCATTGCTTCAGAAGCTATTGGTTCCGTTTTCCCATGACTGACAGACGATAGCCTGAAGTTTTGATGACTCAACTAGTTTGACTACTCAACGATGTTCTTATCAACACTATTTTTAAACATCGCTGAGGCTAGGAACCGTTGCCGTAGGCTGGCCCATTCTCGGAAAACTCGGTAAGTCAAGGTGAGAAATACGACGATTGCGAACAGCTAATCGATAGCTGACGCTTTGCAATTCGGCATGAAGTTGACGATTCTCTCGCTGAATACGAGCAACTTTTTCCCGAATAGGAACCATTCGTTCAGCAAACTTCTCTTTGTAAACCCGCGGCATTTCTTGAACAACCTGCTGAAGCATCTCAGCGCGATCGCCCAGCTCATGTACAAACTGCTTTAGTGTTTTGATTTCTGCGTCTTTGTCTGACACTTGTTCTTGGTAGAAAGTAACTTGCTGTTCTACCCCTCTTAGCTGTTCCCGGAGAGAGCGGATTTCATCCTGATTCTTTTCCGAAAGTTCTGGCTGGGGAGCGGCATTGACGCTGCCTTTAACCATGCGAAACAGTTCTTGAGAAAGTTGCTGAACGAGTTGATCGCGCATCGTCAACTCTTCACGTAGCCGCGCAACTTCAGATTGGAGTTCAGAGTGTTTTTGTAACGACATCGGGGTCACGGCAATGCTCCAGATAATACTGAAAGGTAAATGCTGGTGGCGTCTTAGACAACTGCATTATTCTTGCCGTTAATCTAGCACCATTCCTGCTGAATGCGAGAAAATTGTTGACTATCCTTCAAGAACTTGAGCTGATAGGCGTTAATGAGCGCTGTACTGTTGCGCTGTAACGTAGCGGCTTTATGATTGATGACTACGACTGAGCTCGCATGATTGATTCCTCTGGTAAGCAAATGAGATTATCGCCATAGTTTCGAATCAATCCTTTTTGTCGAAGTTTACCCATGAGACGTGTAACGGTGACGCGTGTGGAACCAATGGCACTACCAATTTGGGCATGAGTTAACGCCCAAGGTAGGCAGTAACCTTGCTCACATGGTTCGCCATATTCTTCAATGAGCAACGTGATAAAACCGAGTAGTCGATCAATCGTTCGGCGTTGCCCCAACGTGCTGAGCCAAAGCAGCTTGCGTTGATGTTGATAGCGAAAGGCATCAAGAACTTCTCTACGGAAATGAGGCCAATTGTCTAAATCATGCCAATACATCCAGATAACAGCAGTTTGATCAACATGGGCAAAGCTTTGGAGGGTGAATGGTGATTGTGCAACGATCTCGAAAGGCTGACCTGCCCCGACAAAGCCTAAGAATGCTTCTTCTGCTGCCATCTGAGGGACTCTAGATGACCCGGTATGAGCCGTTGCACTCACTTGGGCATCACCTACTAATCGAATAGCACCACGCTGTACAAGATAAAGAAGCCCAGGACGAGCTGGAACACGCTCGTCTTTACTAAACGTACGACACCGATAATGTTCTTGTGCCCAATCGATGATCCGCTGCCACGTTAAAAAAGGTCTTGCATTGTCGGGGGATGTTGATGCTGAGTTCATAGCAGTCAAGCAAGAATAGGATGAATTTAGAGAACTGAAAATAGTTAGAGATGCTTCAAGAAATAAAACACACCATCGCTATCTTTCAATGAAAACCGCGAGGCTTAAGAAAATATAGACCATGCAAGGCTAGTCAGCTACGTATGGTCCACATGAACTAAAAGCTCAAATACAAAATAACGCATAACCAATGGTTTAAATCTCTGAGCGAGACACCGTAGGTTTTCGGACAAATTACATGTCGCTAGATGATACGAATTTAACTAAGGACGTGTATTATCACATTCAATTTACCTTAGTCCTCAGAAAACTTCACACTTATTACCCACATCTTTCGGTGATTTTACGGCCGAACAGGATTCTCCGTACTAAGTAGATAGACATAAATAAACTCACTTTAAAAACCTGGGGAGCGCCCTGGAGGGGAACTCCCCAGGTTTTGAGTTTTTAGTTTAATCACGCCAAGCTACTTACATGGCAGGCATTGCTGTGAACTCCGTAACAAAGGATATGTATGGGTAAATAGTCTGAATGGGCTAGTGCCTCAATTTATTCATCATGTTGATAAGTAGATGGCCATAATTAAACGTATCCTTCCAAATCCTGTGCCGCCCGCTGCGCGAGCGGCACAGGATTTGGGGTTTTGGTTTTAATAATGACATCCAGGTACTTATCCCAAATCATCTTGGAAGCACGACTTTGCCAAGTCGTGTTGGAAACCGACAATTTCCACCTTAGACGAGCCTAGACGAGAGTTTTAATGATGTCCTTATCAATGGAGATGGATTGGCCTCCTATTTCGCTCAAACAAAAAATCAGGGATTTATTGCGCTATGCATTGCATCAGGCTATTGAGTCTTCTCATGAGACATGGACGTCAAGCTCTTCTGAGCTGTTGTCTGATGTCATATCAGTGAAGCGTATTCATTCTGATGCCAGCGATGGTTCAGCGAGGGCAAAAGCGGGAGGAGGCATTGTTTACATATCGGCGATCGCCTTGCAACTATCACGGGTACTTGGACAAGAAGCCTCAACTGTCGCTCATCGATTAGTCGAGGAGATGTATCGCTCTATGGATGCAGATCAGCCTCAACCACAACAAAGCTCTGGTTCAACAGTGGAAGATGTTGGCGTTCAGTCAGGGGCTGAGCCTGTCGATGGGTGCACAGCAACAGCGATGGACGTGGGAGCAGAGGACGCGATCGCTTTTCTTCATTGCGTTGCGACGATGCGCGATTATTTCAGTGATCAGGATTCCATCCGTGTGTCATCGGAAGGATGGATTATCTTCAGCCTTTCAGAGATCGGACTCATGAAATGGCTCCAACAACTTTTTAGTCATTGTTCCTGTCAGCAAAACACTCATCGTGGTGTGCTGTATCAGGAGGATAGTGGCCCCATGAGTCATGCCACTAAAGAACATCATCGATTGGATGCAGAAGGTCAGCTAGCTAGCGTGCGCTTTTCGAAAATCATGGTGAGCCAATATGCTCATGCACGATGTTGCGCCTGGCTGCGCATTGCGAATGATCAAGGTGTTCAGATTCCATTAGTTTCTGGTATGTCAGCCTCTTCCATCGGTGACGCTCATTCTCTATGGATGCACTCATCCTCTTCGACGGATCTTGTCTTGCACTTACTTGATAGTGTTGACGATGTTTGTGAATTTTTGAACGCTAATGCTATTGATAACCATCAATCAGCAGTTCGTCGCGATCGCCCTTCACGAGTCGAAAAGGTGGCTGAACAATGGTCAATCCGATTGGGCGAGACGGTGTTAGCGTACCAAGCTCAGCACCCATTCATCGGCAGTATACGGGAGGGCGATCGCCACACAGTTGAGGGACAACTTGCACTCATTCAGGTTATGCAGCGCTGGCTCCATGTATTGCTGACAAATGTGCTGCGTGTTCAAGCCCCAGACTTTTTCTAATCAGCTGCCGGTTTCAGTAGGTGTTGTCAGAACAGGTATGCGATCAAGATATGTGCGCGATCCATCGCAAATGTACGGCAATCATCGTGAGTCAGTTTGCTGGGGTGAATGATTTGGAGAGGTGATGCGCTTAATCAGGGAAAATTTTACGGAAATAGCGTGACATATCTAAATGGCTATGCTACTTTAGTCTTGTGTGAGGAGCGAACCAGCAAGAGCGCCGAGACGAAACACGGTCAGTCGTCGGCGCTCTTTCTGATTTTAAAGTATTCAAAAGAATTGATTGAACCCGTGGATTGCCTCAGAAGATTGTTCCTGCATAGATGTAATTGATAGTGGCATCATGCCGGTGTTTAATGAACAGTTGTTGGGCGATCGCTCCTCCTCAAGATGCCATCATTACTGGACAAGGTTTTTCAGCAACTGAGACTATGACGTCACGCGAAGAGCTTGAGCCTTTCCTGAAACTTAAAAAACCATTGATCTTCGTAGAGTTCTAATTTCTTTCCTGGTCTGAGTGTCAGCATAGATTTCGGGCTCATAACTGAAGCTGGGAAGAATCCCGCCTTACAATACAAGCCAGATTTCGAATTGAGTGATTAGAGAAGTCGCATCATTCTTAATATGAAAGCTTCGAAAATACGTCTGAAATTTAGAATATTTTTTGTTTTGAATGAGACGAAATATGCTTTGAATACACTTCGTCAGCAGAGCATGAATTTTTTTAACCAGCCTCAACGATTCGTAAATCAAGCCTTTTTGTTGTGTGATGGCCAGGGTAAGCTAGCACTTAGAAGTTGTTAGATAAAGAGGAATCTTAATACTCAACTGTTCTAACTAAGAAGTGATGAGATATGTAGATATCTGATTTTTTCTGTGATTAAGTTTGTGTGGTTTTTCCTGACCACTTTGTATTCTCTGCGAGATAAAGTATGAGAAATTCTCGACGATTTGTCGGAATTTTTGATGAGATATCTTAAACATTAATCGCTTCTTGTTGATGTTTTTTTGATAATTCCTTCTCTTAAAGAGATGGCTGCATGGTGATGTTTATTTATGCATCGATCGCGCAGCATCGTTAGGGCAGTTGAATCAGGTGCACTTCAAAGACTCTGTTGAGTAATGGATTTTGAGTAATTAGGTGAGTGTCTTGCCTCGTTACTTGTGTCTTTAGGACTTTTATAAATCAAGGATTGGGCGTTTATGATTCAGAAAGCTTTGTCTGGCTCACGAAACGTGGCGATCGTCGGCCCGTATCTGAGTGGAAAAACTACCCTGTTGGAGAGTTTGCTGTCAGTAAGTGGAGAAATTTCTCGTCGTGGCAATGTGAATGACGGGACAACGGTGGGGGATAGTTCGTCAGAAGCACGCGATCGCCATATGACTGTTGAAGTGAATGCCGCCAGTACTGAGTACAGCGGCATTCATTTTACGTTTTTGGATTGTCCTGGTTCAATTGAATTTCTTCAAGAAACTTACAATGCCTTGGTTGGAGTGGATGCAGCAATCATCGTGTGTGAGCCAGAGGGTGATCGGATATTTACGCTGGCACCACTGTTTCAGTTTTTAGATGATTGGGAAATTCCACACCTTGTTTTTATTAATAAGATGGATCGCGCCCATGGCAGCTTGAGTGAATTTCTAAACAAATTAAAGACGGTTTCAGAGCGCCCTCTTGTGCTGCATCAATATCCGATTGGGCAGAGGGAAAAATTACAGGGATTTATTGATTTAGTTTCAGAACAAGCTTTTCACTATCATTCAGGTGCTCCTGCCGAACCCGTTACATTGCCGGATGAGCTCAAGCTTGAGGAGCAGTTGGCACGAGAAGAAATGCTCGAGACATTGGCCGACTTTGATGACCAGTTGCTTGAGGAACTTCTGAATGAGATTGAACCCTCTCAAGAAGAAATTATTCGAGACATTAAGCTTGAGCTCAGTTCAGATTTGATAGTTCCGGTGTTGATTGGGGTTGCCGATCAGGATTTTGGTGTGCGTCCACTGTTAGATGCTCTCGTACGCGAAGCCCCAGAACCGTTTGTAACGTCTAGAAATCGGGGAATTGATCTGGATGTTCAGGATCCGTTGGCTCAAGTGTTGAAGACGTATTACACACCTCAGGGCGGGAAGTTGTCTCTGGTTCGTGTATGGCAAGGCATTATTCATGATGGCCAGACCCTCAATGGTGAGCGGGTTGGAGGTCTATATAAGCTGTTGGGACAACAGCAGCAGAGCGTCGCTGAAGCTCATGCTGGGTCGATTGTCGCCCTTGCTCGCATGGAACACCTCAAGACAGGCGACACCCTCAGTAGCGACCTGGATGCCGTACACTCACTTCCCCGTGCAGAGCACCTGAGTCCGGTTTATGCCTTGGCGATCGCCTCTGAGAATCGCAGCGATGACGTGAAGATGAGTGGGGCTCTTGCCAAGCTGGTCGAAGAAGATCCGTCGCTCTTGTGGGAACAACACGGAGACACTCACGAAGTGATTTTATGGGGACAGGGTGATATTCACCTTAAAGTCAGCCTTGATCGGTTGCTGCGAAAGCACCATTTGGCGATGACGACCCATGCTCCCCACGTGCCGTATAAAGAAACCATTCGTCAATCTGCGCAGTCTGTTCATGGGCGCTACAAGCGACAGTCAGGAGGACATGGTCAATTTGGCGATGTGTATTTGGATGTCAAACCTTTAAGTCGGGGTGGAGGGTTTGAGTTTACTGAATCCATTGTGGGCGGCGTGGTGCCTAGGCAATATATTCCAGGTGTCGAAACCGGAGTACGAGAATACTTAACGCATGGACCGTTGGGGTTCCCAGTGGTTGATGTCGCCGTTACATTGACGAACGGGTCCTATCACTCGGTTGATAGTTCTGAACAGGCATTTAAAATGGCTGCGCGAATTGCGATGCAAGAAGCGTTGCAAAAATGCACCCCAAGCTTACTGGAACCGATTGTATCGGTGACGGTTTCCATTCCTGCTGATTTCACCTCTAATGCGTTGCGTCTCATTAGTGGTCGTCGAGGCCAGATTCTTGGCTATGAGGCCAAGCCAAACTGGCGTGGATGGGACGAAGTGTCTGCGTTTATTCCTCAGGCTGAGATGCAAGATCTGATTGTCGAGCTGCGATCGCTCACGATGGGGGTCGGCTCTTTTACGTGGCAATACGATCATTTGCAAGAAATGCCAGAGCGAATTGCAGAAAAGGTGTTGGCTCACCATGAGTCAGACTCGCATGACACAGGAGGCCATGGCTAAGTAGAAGGTGCTCTAAAGACATTGCACCCATTTCATGTGACACCAAAGGACGTTCGAAGCAATCTGCCAACATAGCGCGTTGGACGTTCTTGCTGTGACATGTTCATGAGATAGAGTCTGTCCTCAGAGGGCTTGTAGTTTGAGGCAGGATTCTGGGGCGCGGAGCGCTCCAGAATCCTGCTAAGGGATGAGCAAGAAAATAAAATCCCAGAGAAGAGGGGCTTAGCCCGCTGCCCCTCTTCTCTGGGATTTTGGGGATTTTATTTTTAAGCAAGACCCTAAGTTCTTCCCAGCTTTAAGTTATGAGCCCATTAGAGGACGCATTCAGAAAATTCTGATGATCGTCGGGAACATGCTGATTAGTTTATTCGTCATGAGAAACACGTTCAGCGGAAATCCATACCGCAACAGGTCTGGGAGATTATCTTCTAGGCCTGTTTTCTTATGGACGGAGCATCATCTGGGTGTAGTCATGACTTGGCAAACATCTCAAAATTGCAACAAACACATACGGGTTTGGAAGACACGTTATTCGCCCCATCCTCTGGTTTCTGTATAACTGTTGCCAAGTTATGTGTCGCCTGAGTACGTAGCCACTAGAGTGAGTGTTCTGGAGAGCTGGTTGACTCCCTTTTCCTGATGACAGCCTAAGGGCATCGTAATCTTCTGATACGCATTATGTGAGTTATTTAAAGTTCTTGTATATCAAGGGTTTTGATTAGCCTCCAAATCAGGAACTTAAGTGATTTCGACGTATCTACGTCATTCCAGCGATCAACTCACATAAGCCGTCTGATAAGTATCTGGACGTCATTAGAATCAAAACTCCAAATCCTGTGCTGCCCGCGCAGCAGATGGTACAGGATTTGGAAAGGTATGTTTAATGAGGGCTAACCACTTAGCCCTCATGAGATGTTCATGACAAGACTGAGTAATTTCTCCCACGACGCCTTGTGCTGATGTGAGTGATGCTACTAGAAAAATTTCCGCTGAATAACCAATCACTAAATTAATGGGCCGCATGAATCAGTTCAACAAACACACATCATCTCTGGCGATTGCTTCTACTGTGCTTTTATCTCTGGCGCTTCCGGGACATGCTTTAGACAATGAACCAAATGATCGTTATGGCGATCGCGACGTCCTGGAGTCTGGAATTACAGTTGTGCAGGGAGATTTGGCACGCCGATTTGACCCTGATGCCTTCGACTATGCGTTTTCCAGCACGATGATACCTGGGAGCGCAGAATCGTTTGATCTTGAAGACTTAACGCCAGAACAGCCCTTTTTTGCTTGGATTGATAATGGAGACCTTGGTCCAGACACTGTGATGGGTCTTTTAAGCGAAGAAAATTTGTTGCTGAACTGGGACGATGATAGTAGTCCGGTTGGCAATGGGGTTGCCTCTGCCTTAAGTGGGGTTGTGAATCCAGATGGAACAATTCATTTAGCCGTTAGTGGATTCCCTGATTTTGAATTCATCGGTCTCAAAGACAGCACAGCAGGAATTCATCAAGAGAGCGGAAACTTTGATGTGCGAGTCACACTGGGTGTTGCTCAAGCAGGAGATGTTGATTACTACTCGTTTACCGATCTAGTGCCTGGGTCTGCTTTTGCTGTTGAGGTAACTCAGGCTTCGTTTGACACTACGCTGGCCTGGCTTGATGAGCAAGGCGATGTGATTTATGTAGACGATGATGGCGGGCAAGATCTTTGGTCGCGAGTTCGCGGCTATGTACCCCTCAGTGGCACGGTGAATATTGCGATTACTGCATTTGGAGATGTCGAATTTTCTGGACAGCACATTGAGTCAGGTGACTATACGCTTGCTCTGACTCAACTTGAACAATAATCCTCGGGCATCACGACTTGAAGGCATTGGTCACGATTGCCGTTACGGAACAACAAGGCAATGTTCGATGGCTTTATTCGATGGCTTATAACTTAAGCTGAGGGATTTTAAGGCGGTATTTTGGGGTGCTTGTGCCCTAGATACCGCTTTGAAATGCAAGCCTGTCCGATTGGTTGAGACTCCATTGTGGAGAAGAAAGGCTGGAATGCTTGTTTTCTCCCCACACAGTGCTGTTTTTTTGCATAAACAGTGCTGTTTTTTTCATTAGGACTTACGCAGAGCGAGAGGAGCAGTAGAGCCACAAACAGGGAATCATTCGCTAGAGTCAATCAATGAACG
>JBCCWF010000107.1:0-16008 GCA_039194035.1 Cyanobacteria bacterium P01_E01_bin.6
CGGCGGGCTAAGTCCGCCGCCCCTCTTCTCTGGGATTTTATTTTTTTGCTCATCCCTAAGAGTTGCCTAGCATGTCTAGGCAATCTTTATTTCACATTGAGGGTCGATTTCGATGCTTTCTAGTGTCTAACCTTGAAAAATCGTTAGCACATCATCGGCAGACATTTATTCGCTAGCTCTAACTGATGCGGGTATGGAATGATGATGACATCTGCAAAAAAGGCGTTGCTCAATAAGGTAATGAGTTCAAAACGATGCAATCGTTCGACCGGTTACTGTACGGTCAATAGCTCTAGGGGCATTGCTTCGCTAAGGCAATGCCATACCCCTCCGAAAATCCATCCCTCAAATGAGCAACGCCGTAAAAAATGACGTGCTACGGATTGTGCGATTGACCCGTGCCTTAATGCTTTCAATCAACCCTATATCTACATAAGCCTTGGAAAATTGGAGAAAACTATTCTGTGGTTCCTCTACGCGATGACAATCCAGTTAAAATAACGCCTTACATCACCTATGGGCTGATAGCGATTAATCTTCTGATCTTCGTTATTGAGATGATTGTGTCCACAACGTCTCCAGATGCTCTAGAGACCTTCTTTTACCAATGGGCTGTTGTTCCAAAGGAGCTAACCAATAGTTTTTTGGAGCATTTCTCAACCCATAGTTTGCTTGAATGGAGCACGCTCATCACCGCTCAATTTCTCCATGCGGGCTTCTTCCATGTTGCTGGAAACATGCTCTACTTATGGATTTTCGGAAACAATGTGGAAGAAGAAATGGGGCGTCTTCGATTCCTTATCTTCTATCTAAGCTGCGGAATTCTTGCCGCATTGGCGCAGTGGTTTTTCGCCCCTGACTCAGCCATTCCATCCCTTGGAGCCAGTGGGGCGATCGCCGGGGTGATGGGCGCTTACATTTTCCGATATCCCAAAGTTCGCATTCTCACGTTCATCCCCTTTGGCTTCATATTTTTCACCCCTCGCATTCCTGCCTATCTATTCCTCGGAATTTGGTTCTTGCAACAAGCTGCGTATGGATTTGCTAGCCTTGGCGTATCCACAAACATTGGGATGGAAGGTGGTGGTATTGCTTACTGGGCTCACGCCGGAGGATTTGCGTTTGGCGCGCTTCTGGGGCCATTCTTTGGATTGTTTGATCACCTAGAAGAGGGCGATCGCCCAACAGATATCGAAACAAACTCCTAGTTGCAGATGGAGTGATTCGCGCAACAATCTTCGCAAACTCATTAGATCCAGGTACTTAATGACTCCTGTTGAATAACAATCATAGGCATGGTAGTTGGAACAAGAACGTTAGAGTTCTTTAGTGAAAGGGAATTTTGGGAAAGTACATAGTGGCATGTTGTTATGTCCATTCCCTCTGAATCTTTCCGAATTCTGATTGTTGATGACGATCGGTTATCTCGCCAGATTTTGTGCCGCTCTCTTCTTCAGGAAAGATATCAAGTTATTGAGGCCAGCAATGGAGCAGAGTGTTTGTCAATCTATGCACAAGCACAACCTCACTTGGTATTGCTTGATGCAATGATGCCAGAAATGAACGGATTCGAATGCTGCACGCGGCTACGGAATCTACCGGGTGCAGCCAATATTCCCATTATTATGGTGACTGGGTTAGAAGACAAAGCATCTGTTGATTGGGCTTTTGACGCAGGAGCAACTGATTACGTCACCAAACCAATCCATTGGCCAATTTTGCGCCGACGCGTCAAAAACTTACTTGAGAAGGGATATTTCTATCGAGAGCTAGAGGTCGCAAACCAGCGCCTTCAAGAGCATGCCATCACTGATGGTCTCACTGGTTTACTGAATCGCCGCTATTTTGATGAATGCTTTAATCGTGAGTGGATGCGCTCAATTCGCGATCACAAAAAGCTCTCGCTGATACTATGCGACATTGATTACTTCAAAACATATAACGATACCTATGGGCATCAAGCTGGAGATGTTTGCTTAAAGCAAGTTGCCCAAACTCTCAAAGAAAAAGCGGCTAAACGAGCAACTGATGTTGTAGCGAGATACGGGGGCGAAGAATTTGTTGCTATTTTGCCCAGTACTGGGATTAGTGGAGCCCATGAGGTCGCAAGTCAATTAAAAGAAGGGATCAAAGCATTGCAAATACCGCATGCTGGGGCTGCTGATTCCTATGGCCAAATTACGATTAGCCAGGGCATTGCCAGCACAATTGCAGATCGCAATCTTCTTCCTGCGGATCTCATCAACTGTGCTGATAAGGCGTTGTATTACGCAAAGAGAAATGGTCGGAATGCCATCGGTATCTATCAAGATGGGCAAGTATTTACAGAGCTAGCTCAGCTGAAATTGCAGGCATCCTAGCTTAGTGTCTCCTGATTTTCTAATGTTATCTATCTAGGAAGTGACTGAACCCATGCACTGTTTCTCAAATGTCAAGCTTGCGATTTCAAGCATTAGCCTTTTCTTGTTACTTGGATCAGGTGCTTGTCGTCAGTCTATCTCTCCTCAAACTGATGCAGCCCCAACAAACATGCTTGATTCTTCATCAGGCGAACTTATCTCAACATCTACACCCTCAACAGAATCTGGAGTCGTCGAGCAACCCGTCCGTATCGGAGTGCTCACGATTGATAGTGCGTTGTCGGTTCACAACCGTTACGATTCCTTAGTTGACTATCTTGCAAACGCGCTCGAACGACCCTTTGAGTTAGTACCCCTCACCCAAGAGAATCAATTTACGGCTGTTGAACAAGGCGAGATTGACTTCATCAGCAACAACCCACTCGCCGCTGTTCAAGTTCAACGTCTCTATGATACTGAGTTTTTGGTAACTCATTTGCGTCCTCGAGCCGGCAGTCAATTCAGTGCTCTCATTATTGTTAAATCAGATAGCGATATTCAGACATTGGATGATTTGACGGGAAAGCATGTTGCTTGTGTTGATTTTGAAACTGCTGCTGCTGGTTGTTTATTTCAGATTTATCATTTGCGCCAAAGTAATATTGATGCATTCCAAGATTTTGGTTCGTTCATCGAAAATCCATCCCAAGACAACATTGTCTTTGCGGTTTTGAATGGGACCCTTGATGCAGGTTTTATCCGGACTGGCCAGCTCGAAAAAATGGTAAAAAATGAGCTTCTGCCTAATCTGGACGATATTCGAGTTCTCGATCCAGCGGATGACACGTTTGTCTATGCTCACACAACAGCTCTATATCCGGAATGGCCCATTGCGGCATTACCGAACACTGACCCGGCATTAAGTGATGCTGTACAGGCCGCACTTTTGACGTTGTCTGACGGTCACTCTGCTCTTGCTGCTGCCAATGTTGAAGGCTTTGTTGATGCGGTCGATTATCAATCGATTCATGACCTGATTGAAACGCTACAGCTGAAGAGCTGGGATGCCGATTAAGGGGCGATCGCACAACAGGCTACAGAGTTGACACAAGAATAGTTGACACAAGAGTAGAACAGACAATGAAGCAGCCGCGTAGACGTATATTCAACAGCATTACCGTTCGATATCTGGGGATTACGACGGCTATTCTTGTTGCCGTGCAGCTTTCTATCCTCACCATTCAAACAAGGAGAGAATCCGCCGAACATCTGGAAAATTTAGAAGAACGAATTGAGAGCAAAGTTCAGCTCTTGCAAGCCGTGACTCCAGAGGCCATTCTCAAGCTCGATTTTCTCTCGTTAGAACGATTGATGGAACAAGTGACCGATGATAAAGCCATCATCTACAGTATCGTTGTGTCACCAACGGGTAACCTGTTAACTCAATACCTGGATGATAACAATGCTTATATCTCGGAGACAGTAACAGATTTTCATTTAACGGAGCCAATCGCGATTGTTGATGCTATTCAGCAGGCACCCGATGTGCGCGAAATCAGGATTCCAATTCAGGCAGGGAATGAACTATTGGGTGAAATTTGGCTGGGATATTCGACTCAGCAGATTCGTCAGGAAGTGGTTAACTCGATTACAGCCGGAGCCATCACATCGAGTTTGATCATTGCTCTTGTGACAGCATCAGCCCTCGTGCTTTTTCGGCGCGAAATTTTTAACCCACTGAATGATCTAAATGGTCTAGCTCAAGCCCTTGCCCAAGGAAATCTCGATCGCCGTGCAACCATCAAGCGCCACAACGAAATTGGTAGTCTCCAGCTTGCCTTCAACAATATGGCCGCTACCTTGCAGCAAACCTTGGACAAGCTGCAACAACAGGTCGAGAAAGAAAAACTGATCAGCGAGATAACACAGCGCATCCGCCAATTTCTTGATCTCGATAAAATTCAGAATACAACAGTCACCGAAGTCCGTGAATTTTTACAGACGGATCGAGTCGTGATTTATCGATTTAATGATGACTGGAGCGGAACAATTTCAGCTGAATCAATCGGTGAGTCTTGCCAATCACTCTTAAATCAACCAATTCAAGATGATTGCTTTGATGAAACCTATGCCAAGCGTTATGAAGCAGGACGAGTCAGTATTGTTAACGACATTTATGCGGCTGGATTTCAGCCCTGCTACGTCGAATTCTTAGAATCTTTACAGGTAAAAGCAAGTTTAATTGTCCCTATCATTGAAACCAACAAGCTATGGGGGTTGCTCGTTGCACACCAGTGTGACCAGGCACGAATATGGCATGACACAGAGGTAGATTTACTTCAACAGTTGGCTGTACGGGTGGCGATCGCCGCTCAACAGTCTGAACTATATCAACAATCACAGGTTGAGTTGACGGAACGAAAACGAGCAGAACAGGATTTGCGAGAGAGTGAAGCGGTCTTGCGATCGCTCTACGAAGTCACCTCTGCTCACCAGCTCGATTTTGACCATACGCTACAGGCCATTTTAGAACTGGGACGACAACAATTTGGATTGGAAGTAGGTGCTCTCGCGACAGTAGACGGCGATCGCTACAAGATTGTTATGCGTCAACGAGCCAATGGTCACATTACTCGTGGAGCTGTCTTAGATTTTCAGCAAACCTATTGTCGCGATGTCATTCAGGGGCAAAAGCCTATCTTTATTAACGTAGGCAAGCATTCAAAATGGCAACAACATCCGTGCTATGACGCTTTCGGCATTGAAGTTTACGTCGGCACCCCGATCATGGTCAATGATGCGATTTACGGTACGCTGCACTTTTACAGCAACACGCCTGTCCAGCGATCATTCAAGGCTCTTGATAAAGAATTGCTGATGCTGATGGCCCAGTGGATTGGTGGAGAGATTGAGCGGCAGTTGGCATCGCAAGAACTAGCAAAGGCAAGAGATGAAGCCTTAAACGCAACCCGTGCCAAAAGTGAGTTCTTAGCAACCATGAGCCACGAAATTCGCACCCCCATGAATGCCGTGATTGGCATGACGGGGCTATTGCTAGATACATCGCTTGCTCCTGTCCAGCGAGACTATGCCATCACGATTCGCAATAGTGGAGATGCACTGCTAACGATTATCAATGACATTTTAGATTTCTCAAAAATCGAGTCAGGAAAACTGGAGCTGGAAGAACATCCCTTTGAGATTCGGAATTGTGTTGAGGAATCCTTTGACCTACTATTTTCCAAGGCATCAGAAAAACGGCTTGAGCTTGCCTACCTAATTGATCAAGATGTCCCCAAGTTAGTCTCAGGCGATATCGCACGACTGAGACAGATTTTGGTGAATTTACTCAGCAATGCCGTGAAGTTCACTTACGATGGTGAGATCGTTGCGCAAGTTTCAACCTGTTCTTCGCGTCAAGATATGAATCACGATCATCGCCAAGGTAATTGGCGATCGCTCCAATTTGCCGTGAGTGATACAGGCGTCGGCATTCCTGCGGATCGAATGCATCGGCTATTTCGGCCATTTAGTCAGGTTGATTCCTCCACGACACGCAAATATGGTGGCACAGGACTCGGACTAGTCATCTGTAAACAACTGGTTGAATTAATGGGAGGAAACATATGGGTTGAAAGCCAAGTCGGAACGGGTACCACGTTCTTTTTTACAATTCATATTCAAGCGTTGGAAGACAACCATGTCTTGAATGTTAGCGACCGGAGTAGCTTTGACGGGAAAGAAGCACTCATCGTGGACGATAACGACACCAACCGTAAAATTTTGACGCTTCAGGCTCAATCATGGGGGCTGAAGACTCATGTTTTTGAGTCAGGTAGTGAGGCGCTCCAATTCTTAAATCAGAATCCACCGATTGACTTCGCTATTCTAGATATGCAGATGCCCGAGATGAATGGGCTGATGGTGGCACAAGCAATTCACCAACTTCCAGAGTATCAAGCATTGCCCCTGGTCATGGTGACATCCATCGGGCGATATGATCTCGATGAACAGCAACTTGACAAGCACTTTGCAGCTTACTTAAATAAGCCTGTTAAACAATCTCAGTTATTCGATGCATTGATCAGCATTGTCCACGAAAAACCAACTAAGATCCAATACGCTGAACCACAAACGGTTGAACTCGATCACCAATTAGCAACGAAACTTCCACTCAAAATTTTAGTAGCGGAAGATAATGGTGTGAATCAAAAACTTGCCATGCAAGTGCTCCAGCGAATGGGGTATCGAGCTGACATCGTTGCGAATGGCTTAGAAGTTTTAGATGCTGTTAGTCGACAATCATACGATGTCATTTTGATGGATGTTCAAATGCCTGAAATGGATGGATTGACTGCGACGCAGCAAATTTGCCATCGTTATTCAGCAGCAGAACGTCCTCGAATTATTGCCATGACCGCAAATGCGATGCAGGGCGATCGCGAAAAATGCTTACAAGCTGGCATGGATGACTATGTCAGCAAGCCAATTCGGTTCAATACACTGATCAAAGCATTAACTCGCTGTTCTTCTCGCCCTACCCATGATCCCTCGTCGGCCCAGAAATCGTCGGCACAACTCTCTCAACGGTCAAACAATGCTGCGTCCATACAATCGCTCGACGAGACATCCGTCATTAACCATGAATTATTGCAATCGACTCTGGAAGCAATGGGACCTGACCCACAGGAATGCTTATCAATTCTGCTCGAGATTTTCTTAGAAGAAACTCCAACGTTAATTCAATCAATGCAGTCAGCAGTAGCCCATCATGACGCGGATAAGATGAGCTTCGCTGCACACACCTTGAAATCAAGTAGTGCCAGCTTAGGAGCTATCAAACTTTCAGAACGATGTCAGACGCTAGAGAGCATGGGACAAGAGGGTAACTTAGCACAGTCAGAGAAAATTGTTGAGCAGGTCGAAATGCTGTATGCACAGGTCGAAGATGCTCTATCTCACTACTCTCAGAACGCCATATCTTAATCGGTATAAGTACTTGGACGTCATTAAAACCAAAACCCCAAATCCTGTGTCGCTCGCTGAGCGGGCGACACAGGATTTGGCAGGTTACGTTTATTTATGGCTAGCTACTTAACACCGTTAACGTGTCAAGACGTAATAATGAATGCGGATGGCGAGACTCGAACTCGCAAGGCAAAAGCCACACGCCCCTCAAACGTGCGCGTATACCAATTCCGCCACATCCGCATAGGTTGAATAAGCACAACATCAAGCGTATGCTCATTCCGGTATTTAAGCATAAACCATATTGCGACGACTGGAAACACTATTTTGAAAATGCTGTTGCCTTCATCATGACCCACACACATTTTGTCAGGGCTTAGGGAAATTTCAGGCTAATCGCACACCAATTGTAAGGACGAATAGCCATATATAGCTCAAAGGAAACCGTCTCACATATCACGCTGGCTGATACGCCCTTACGCAGTTTGCGGTAGATTCCTTAGGTGACTTGCTCTAAGACATGCTGTACATCGACAAATAAGGCTTTACCGACATGTAATAGGTTCCGAATCTGAAGAATCTCGGCACAGTTTTCAGGCTCAGGCAACTCGCTAATTTTATGCTGACACTCCAGGATGGCTGGCATGATGGTGCCGTGAAAATGCGCCATGTAGACTTCCTGAGCATGGCTCAAGTTAATGCAAAGCTGTAGCCGATCGCCCACCGTAATGAGCTGGCGAAGGCAATCAAATGCCAAGTCAAAGCTGCCAGTATCAGCATCATGAAGAAGATACTGGAGCAGACAGAGCACTTGGTCTTCCAACAAGGTTCGTGCAGGAAGAAGGCTAAGGCTACACCGTAAATATTCTGCTTCGGTGGCGATCGCCTGCAGTTTTGCCACCTGCTCCAGACATTCCGACATTGCGAGATGGGGGTCTAACAGATGCTGATCTAAATCGTGCAACACGCCCATAATTTTATGGCCGATGGCAATCTCAGCTGCTACTTGGAGTTCTCGGGGTGGCGTGAGTTGATCCCGATGGAACGCCATAAGCACACTGTAGTTGTCTCGATAAACCTGAGTGTAGAGCTGGTTGAGTCCAGACAACGTCTCATCACTTAGCATGTCCATAATGCGATGGCGCTCTTCTGCAAATAAATCTTGCAGCGTATAGGCGCGATCGCCCAGCACTTCATTCATGGTCAAAATAATGCGCGCGATGTTGCCTTGCTTTAGAGTGGCAAACAATTGGTCTTGCGCTTTGGTGTAGGCGAGTCGTCCGGCAAATGATGCAACACAACAGTGAATGTCCCATCCTCCAAGGTGGAGGACACCAAAGATGATGTGTGCCGATTCATGGGTGACTTCTGATGTCAGTTGCAGTTGCCCGACGGCTAGCGTTAGTGGGCCAATGCGTTGGAGCTGATAATCCAGTTGCTGGGCACGATAGCAATAGACCGTCTGCTCTTGAGCATAGGACTGAAACAAAGAACTGATGGCATAGTGTGCCGCAACTTGATGTATCGAGATGTGAGACGGCTTCACCAACTGACGATACACTTCAGCCCCATCATGAAACATCTCTACATTGCTGGGAGCAGCCGTCAGACGCTGAATAAATTCAGACTCAAGCTGAAGACCTGCCACCTCTCCCGCAAGATCGATGGCACGAGATGCATAGCGGAGGATTTGCACTCCTTCTGGTCGAGAAATTTCCTCAAAAAACCATCCGCAACTGGTGTACATCAACAGCGTATGTCGCTGCATTTCTAAAAGCCGTAGAACATCAATCCGTTCTTTATCGGTCAACAAATGGGATTGATGACGGTCTAAAAAGGTGCGCACATTGTCAGGGTGGCGATCGCAAAGGACATAGATATACTCATTGCGAGCATGCCAGGGATCATGCAAAAGATGCCGTCCCGCCGCTTCAAATAATTCAGCAAGGCGATCGCGCAACCAATCCAGACTATCTCGCAGCGGTCGCCGCCATTGTTGATTCCACAGGCCACCGCCACCGCACCCACAGTCATCTTTCCATCGATCAACGCCATGGGAGCAGCTCCAAGCCGTTACAGGTTTCAATTCCACTTCCCACAGAGGAGGGCAAATGCTGAGGTAGTAGGCATAGTTAGTCACCATCCAGCCTCGCTGAGGAAATTCGACACTCAGTGCATAGGCCAATGCTTTTTCAGCCCCGCCCTTATGGTGACCGAAGGTCTCTCCGTCTGTTGCCACAGAAATGAGTTGTGACGCTTGATGATCTCCCCGTATGGCTTGCCCAATGCGTCCTGCAAAATGTTGAGAACTAGCTAACACCTCGTTAAATCCCATATCGCGGGAAATGGGGCCATCGTAGAAAAAGATATCAATATAATCTTGGTTGAGATTACCCCCAGGAAGAAAACATCGATAGGGCCGGATTGGATCAATCTGTCCACCGCCGACCTCATTCCATTGAGTGACGGGCTGACCTGGTTTGGGCAACGGTCGGCAGCGCTGGGCTTGCGATGGTGCCAAAACAATGAACTTAATACCCTCGTCGATCAATATCTCCAAGGTCGGATAGTCAACCGCCGTTTCTGCTAGCCACATCCCCTCAGGCTCTCGACCAAACCGAGATCGGAAGTCTTCCTTGCCCCAACGAATTTGGGTTCGTTTGTCTTGTTCATTCGCCAAGGGCATGATGATGTGGTTGTACACCTGGGCGATCGCATTACCATGTCCGTTGAGTCGGCTACAGCTCAGTCGATCCGCATCAATAATGCGTTGGTAAACTTCAGAATCATGAGACTCCATCCAACTCATCAAGGTTGGCCCAATGTTGAAGCTCAGATATTCAAAGTTGTTAACAATATTGATCAGCTCACCTTGATCGTTGAGAATTCGAGCAAAGGCATTGGGGCGGTAGCATTCATGATGAACTCGCTCATTCCAATCATGAAATGGAGAGGCACTGGGTTGTCGCTCCACAGCTCCCAGGTATGGGTTCTCCCGTGGAGGCTGGTAAAAATGACCGTGAACAGTGACGTAAACTCCCGTGGCGATCGCCGCAGAAGGCTCAGCCAATGAATAAAAGGACGGATGTGAAGCAATCAATGAGTTACGGTCAGTATCCGTGCTGTAAGAATGGTGAGTCTGCATAGATTAGAGTTAATTTAGCCTGTTAATGGAGTTAGCCGTTGAGCAGTTTTAATTAAACAAAACTCCCGTAGAACTCAGAAAAAATTGTCTGAGGCTCAGGAGAAACAGAAGTGACGATAGTGACCATGCTGCTTAGCAGCCGATAAATAAAGTCGACGAATCGTGAGGAGATTGAATGTCGAAAAGAGCTGATGGCTCTGTACTAGGGCAACCATCTGAGATACATAGCGCTGTGCGGGTTGATTAAGTACAGTGATGTAGGGCGCGCCGCGCCCCACATCACTGTTTTTGTAATTGACGCGGTACTTGACGCGGTTTCATACCGCTATACCTATCTTTAAGGACAATTCAGAACAGGACAGTTCAGAACAGTATTAAATACGCCTCTAAAACCCTATCGCTTCAGCATGATCCCGTCAGCCTAGTGCCAGAGTAGTACAAATGATGTGCTTATCACCATAACCTGTCCCTGTGTGACGAACTGGGGATCATGGCTTCTAAATGGGGATCACCCGTACTGTATTGAATAATGGGCGATCGATTTCTACACGCCAAATTATTAGATGAACGGGTAACGATGAGGCCCTGTGATGAACGTATCGTCGGACGAAATGCCTTAACGTGCCAGACTTACAACTCTGAAAAGCTTTCGCTGGAAACCATTTGAGGCATTTCAAACATGGTATTCAGCAGGTCTAACGAAGATGGTTCAAATAGTACAATCGTGATGCCTAATTGATACAAAACGAAATAGAATAACATGCTGTGGCTTGTTCTTAAAGCGGAATTCTGGGGCGCAGAGTGCTCCAGAATTCCGCTAAGATTTTCCCGACTCTAAGCCTGTGTCGTGTAACTGTGATTTTGGCAGTCGCCTTAAAACATGACAAGAGGGGAGCATCGCTAGGCCATGCTCCCCTCTTGTCATATATTGGTTTTTTCCTTAGGGTTTAGCAATCGTAGTAGAGAGCAAATTCGTAAGGATGAGGACGCAAACGCATGGGATTGACTTCAGTATCAAGTTTGTAGGTAATCCAGTTATTGATAAAGTCATCGGTGAAGACCCCACCTGTCGTCAGAAACTCATAGTCAGATTCCAGTGCTTTCAACGCATCTAACAATGAGCCAGGCGTTGATGGAATCTTCGACAGTTCCTCAGGGCTGAGATCATAGATATCAACATCGAGCGGATCCCCGGGATCAATCTGGTTTTTGATGCCGTCAATACCTGCACACAGCATTGCAGCAAATGCCAAATAAGGATTGGAGGTTGCATCCGGACAACGAAATTCTAAGCGCTTTGCTTTTGGATTGGTTCCAGACAATGGAATCCGTACCGATGCTGAACGGTTGCCCTGGGAATAGGCTAAGTTAACTGGAGCTTCAAATCCAGGCACCAGACGCTTGTAGGAATTTGTTGTGGGGTTGGTAAATGCCAACAGCGCAGGTGCATGTTTAAGAATGCCGCCGATATACCAGAGAGCCGTTTGGCTCAAGCCTGCGTATCCATCGCCTGCCATCAGAGGCTGTCCATCTTTCCAAACAGACTGATGAGTATGCATGCCTGATCCGTTGTCGTTAAACAGCGGCTTCGGCATAAAGGTCACCGTCTTCCCATGCTTTCGGGCTACATTCTTGATGCAATATTTGTAAATCATCAGCCAGTCAGCAGCTTGGATCAACTCACCAAACTGAAATCCAAGCTCACACTGACCACCTGTTGCAACTTCATGGTGATGCTTTTCAATCGGCACACCTAGACTTGCCATCGAGAGTAACATCTCGGTTCGGATGTCCTGATGGGTATCAGTGGGAGCTACAGGGAAATACCCTTCTTTATAACGAGGCTTATATCCCTTATTTCCACCAGGGACTTCTGCTCCTGTGTTCCAGCGACCTTCTTCAGTATCGACATAGTAGTAGCTTGAGTGCTCGTTTTGATCAAACCGCACATCATCAAAGATGAAGAACTCGGCTTCAGGGCCAAAATATGCCGTGTCGCCAATGCCAGTGGACTTTAAGTAATCAACCGCTTTTGCTGCGATCGCCCGTGGACAGCGAGAATATAGCTCTCCTGTCCGAGGTTCCTTAATTGTGCAAATGAGGCTCAGAGTAGGCTCTGCCATGAAGGGATCAATCCAAGCAGAATCTGGATCGGGCACCATGGCCATATCAGATTCGTTAATAGCTTTCCATCCACGAATACTTGAACCATCAAACGGAACACCATCCGTAAAGCTAGCTTCATCAATTTGGCTTTTGTGTACCGTCAAGTGTTGCCAGATCCCTGGCATATCGATGAATTTCAAATCAATCATTTGAATATTTTCATCGTTAATCTTTTGCAGAATTTCTGCTCCAGTTGTCATGAACTACTCCTTCACTTCTGACAGTTATTTCATCAAAGAGCAACATGGCGAGACGATACACACTTTGTCAGGGACCAACTCAATCACAGATGTAGAACTAGCGTGAAACAAAAAAATGCATAGTCTCCAAAAACTGACTCACGTCTGGTGAACCAGGAGTGTCCCATGATAAAAGCGACTCACCCACCTCTATAGATTAAGTAGAAGGCATCAATAAACTCAATTTAAAAAACCTGGGGAACGCCCCTGAGGGGCGTTCCCCAGGTCTTTAGGTGTTCAATTTAATAACGCCGAGCTACTTAGATATAGATAGATAGATAAATATCGATAAACCTCGTCTAGATTGGGAACTGTCGTTTCTTCTGGGAGAAAACGACAGTTCCCAACTTGGCTTGGGTTTAGATAGAGATGTAAAACAATTTCCGATACAAGATCTACCCGTCTGAATATGACGTAGAAGCAAATGATCGTTTGCCTCTACAGATATCCTGGTAGGGTCTTCATAAGAAATCATCTAATGTCGCTGGTTCACGATAAGCCAACCACTAAAAATGGAGAGACTTATTGTGAACCCAATATCTTCCTATCCACCATTGTTGCTTTCCAACAGGAACCTCTATGAAACCCAGTCACTTAGCTGATTTAGGCAATAGTGGAACCAGGTTCCGAGATACCTGAATCATCCTAGAGATAGAAGTATTGATATTTTGTATAGAAAGATACATTTTTTATGAGAATAAAACGCATCATCAGACGAGCCTCATGAAAAGGCTGAATGATTGCAAAATATTACAAACCTGAGTGAATACGAGCGGCGATCGCCCTCTCCTAGGAATGTCGTGAATACGCATTTCGCATTTGCGCTCTCAATAATCAGTTCATGGAGTCATCATCAAGAGAGATACAAAACTTAATAGACAAACCGTTGCTGGATGCTGAGTTCGAGCCTTTTGAAAGAACTCAGCGTGATACACTAAGTCACTGAGGAATCTGACTCGTATCGGTTATCGGGATGTTTTTCTTGCTCTGAATTGTTCATTTGTTCTTAATGAGCTGAATAATTTATCAATGTATGATCCCGCAGCCAAATACATTGCCTCTCATATCGTTGGCCTACGGTGCTTGCACCTGATCACGTCAATAAGTGAGTGCATCGGTCGATTTCTCGATAAGAAAAGCAATTTTAGGATGATTGTTAGGAGCCGAATCGCATGCAGGATGCAGTGACAAGCCTGATTAGTAAGTACGATGCGACTGGTCGATATCTAGACAGAGATGCGATTGATACTTTGAAGTCTTATTTTGACTCGGGAATTGGTCGAATTACTGCTGCAACAATGATTAATGGAAATGCGGCAGCGATTGTTCGAGAAGCAGCCACAACTCTATTCGAGCAAGTTCCTGAACTTATTCGCCCAGGTGGCAATTCCTATACAACTCGGCGATATGCAGCATGCCTCCGTGATATGGATTACTACCTTCGCTATGCCAGTTATGCACTGGTTGCAGGTGATAACGGCGTGCTAGATGAGCGTGTATTGCAAGGGCTACGCGAAACCTACAACTCTCTTGGGGTTCCCATTGGCCCAACCGTTGTTGGTATTCAGATTATGAAGGATATTGTAAAAGCACAACTTGAAGCTGCAGGTCTTGAAAATACAGCATTTGTCGATCAACCCTTTGATCATATGGCAAAAGACCTGAGTGAGATCAATATCTAAACCGTGCAGTTGAATCGAATATAAATAGACGTTTAGTCACACAAAAGGGCTTGCATTTTTGGGCAGGATTCTGGGACGTTTCGCGCCCCAAAGTCCTGCCCAAGTTTTTCTCGGCTTAAGTGTATATAAGCTCGCAAAAGCTTTGAGGGAGCGTCGTTATGCTGCACTCCCTCAAAGCTTTTTAATCACTTAGGCATAGGACTTATGAATAGGAATGCAAGAGAACAGTAAAGTACCTTGGTTGTTTTAATTTTCATTCCTTATGCATCCATTGGTTCAGCATGGGCTTCTAAAATCCAGATGCCGTATCCCTGATCTTTTCGCGTAACCACAATACGTTTCCCTCGACCCGAAATTTGTTTCACAATATGGGCCGTTTGTTTAATGTCGTGAATTGTCTTAAATAGGCTATAGTAGTGCCCCTGAAAGTAAACGACAGGAACAGGCCGATCAAGCCCTCGAATCAACGCTTTCCCAGCAGTATATTGACGCTGAGATGTCAGAATTTGATACGGAATTGAATCATCGTATGATTGTTTTGGATGATGGTCTAATGCTGACAGCGATCCATTGCTGTCGTCGTCTTGAATAGAATCGGAACCATCATTGAGCACTTTTTTAACGGCGATCGCCTCAGGCTCAAGAATCCAGATAGCATATCCTTTGGGAATCACCGTTACAACGGTGGTATCTCCCCTTTCATGCAGTCTCTTTAAAGTTTCAAGAGCGCTCGTTCTTTCTTGCTCCACCTTGAACAAGCTATAGAAACAGTTATCAACACAAATCGCAGGCAGCAAAGATATGAGATCCGGTGCCTCAATGTGACAAGACTTATATAAGTCGCGCGACATCAAAACAGCGGATGTATACTGACCGAGTTTTGAAAGCGATTTGAGTGACGGTTGCAGTGATGAAACAATTGAATCGTGTTGAACTCCCATGGGTGCAATCTAAATACCATTGCTTGTAAAACGTCGCATTTAGGTAGATGCTCCTGGGATTAATACCAGCCTAATCTAGATGTCTCTCAGATAGGCCATCAAAAAACCAAAAGCGTTTTCGGAACCTATTCAAGTCTCGGTAGAAGAAGCAAAAGATAATCAGTCATGAATCTCTGAGCCTCCATTAACGCAAGGTTCTTGAAGCTTTACAGAGCAGTTCCATCATTGTTGTTCAAATTCTAATAAAAAGTCATCCGTCAAAGCACCAGACTCAAACTTAAAAAGTCACAACTAAACGAAAAGTCGGCTGAATAAGATAGAAACGCATGAAGAGAAAAATAAGAAGCTATATCTTCATGGAATCTGAGCGCAATCAAATACAGGAGCCACTCAATTCTATATCGCCAACATCGCCCTTCTACCCTGATTTTAGGTTAACGATACCTTAGGGTTTACGTTGTGCTTTTAGATACGTTCAGCATCAATCTCTATGCTTCAGGTAGCTAGTCCAGAGTTAATGGATGAGCC
>JBCCWF010000108.1:0-15736 GCA_039194035.1 Cyanobacteria bacterium P01_E01_bin.6
GGCGCGGCGCGCCCCACATCACCCTACTTAATCAACTCGCACAGCACCATATCATCCATAATCTAGTCATCCACAATCTAGTCTTGCAAGAATTGATGTAATGGGTAACTCTTTGGGTATCTATTCGCCTATCTCAATAATCGTATGACGTTAGACTCGATCGCCCTTCTCAACCATGGCCTTGTGGTGTCTTGCCAGGCTCCCGCCCAATCTCCTCTTCACGACCCATTGATGATTGCGGCCATTGCTCAGGCGGCAGTGCTCAATGGAGCTGTCGGTGTCCGTATTGATAGTCCTGCTCACGTGCAAGCCGTGCGCGATCGCATCGCAGCACCCATTATTGGTCTCTGGAAGCAGCAGTTTCCAGACTCGGATGTGTACATCACTCCTCAATTTCATCATGCTGAGGCGATCGCCTTGGCAGGAGCCGACATCATTGCTATCGATGCTACGAGTCGGCGACGTCCTGGAAATGAGAAGATGGCCACACTCATCCAGCAGATTCATACTCAGCTCGGGAAACCTGTGATGGCGGATATCGACACCCTTGACGCGGCGATCGCTGCCGCCGAAGCTGGTGCAGACATCGTGGGAACAACCTTGTTTGGATATACTGCTGAAACAATCACCAGCAAGCCACCCGGACTAGAGTTGCTGAGCGCGATGTCAGAGAAACTCACCGTTCCAGTGATCTGTGAAGGGGGCATTGCATCTCCTGAAATGGCGAATCAGGCTTTTGAACGGGGGGCTTATACGGTCGTTGTCGGGACAGCCATCACCGGCATCGATCTGCAAGTTCAAGCCTATGCTCATGCGATTGCATCATCTCGGGTTACCCCTGACGATTGAGGATTAACCGTAAATATCTCTAGTCGCTCTGAGCGACCTCGAATGACTTGATTCCCAAGAGATTTCAGCTTGCTTCCATTCAATTGTTGCTGAGTTGCTGCGCTGATGAGAACGGGATGGCCAAGATGTTTTGTTAATTCTTCAATTCGGGCTGCAACGTTTACAGTATCTCCAACCACTGTAAATTCCAGGTGATTGCTTGTTCCGAGACAGCCCGCAACAACGGTACCTGAGTGGATGCCAATGCCAATCTCAAGGGGGCTAAATGCTTGGACATTTTCTCGCATCGCGATGGACGCTTCATATGCTTTTTGAGCATGATTTCCAATGGCTTCAGGAACCCCAAAGACTGCCAACATGCCATCTCCCATAAACTTATCGACCCAGCCACCATGCTCTTCGACCGTTTGCGACAGAACACTTTGTAAGCGATTGAGAAAACTAAACACCTGGTCAGGTGGTGTATTTTGCGCATAGCGTGTGAACTCTCGCAAATCAGTGATGACAATGGTGACATCACAAACGCGGGGTTGTTCTAGCAACTCCAGAGGCGATTCAAATGCCGTTTCAACAACCGTTTTGGGCAAGAATCTCTCCATCACTAATCGACCTGCCTCGCTTTTGACCTGGCGTCGCACAATCGTGGCAATCCAAATGCCCAACGCGCCCGCTCCGATCACCGTGATGGTGGTAAAGATGCTGATTGTGGGTGTTAATTCAAACAGATAGCCTGCATAAAGCAGGTTTGCGACGGCCAGAAGTGTTGTGATGATTGCCGCACGGCGATTGAGACGAACACCACCGGACACCGCAAACACACAACACAAAGCGGCAATATTCGTTGTGATTTGAGGCTGAGACATGCCGAGAATGTCAGCAATGTTGGTAATAAAGCCAGCGAGTAAGCTGCCATCAAAGATGGGAAGAGCAATTTGGAGCCAGCGATTGCCTTCGTAGCGAATGCTGCGTCGCAACAACACAACAATTCCGATGGAAACGATACTAGCGCTGATGCTAATCAGTGCAATGGTCGGTGATATGGAGTCTTTTTGGAGTAGCTGCGGAAAAAAGAAAACAATGGAATCTAATGTGGCGGATAGAAGGAGAACGAGCACCCTCACTTGGGCAAATCTCAGCTCTTTTTTCAGCGATTCCTGAACGAGAACTTGGCTGATGAGTGGAGCAAGAGTCTGGAGCGATGAGGGTTGAGGATTTCTCGCGCCAGAAGAGTCTTTAAATTGCTCCATAGTATCTCCACATCGATGATGAATAGTTTTCACCAAATTGCTGGCGATCGCCCAACACCTGTTAGAGAGCGTTCCCATCTACCTAAGACGTATCCACATTCCGAGCATCAGGATAGGTTTTTGTCATGCTGTCAGTCGCTAGCCATCATTAAACGTACCTTTCCAAATCCTGTGCCGCCCGCGCAGCGGGCAGCACAGGATTTAGGGTTATGGCTTTAATGACGTCCAGGGACTTGTCAGAAATAGCTCTTGCGAGGCAGATTAGGGACGGATCAATACAAGATGTTGAGGGAATTCAAGATTTTTGTGTAACCGCTAGGGCTAATCGAGTGTTCACGGGACGAGCACCTTAACTGTTGTTTGTTAACAGCCAACAACAGTTAAGGTCTTGAGACTGGTATCAGCACATCCAGTAATCACGCCACCTGCTGCTGCAACGTACTGAAGGGTCTGGATTGCTTCAGCCGTAATCCTTTCTCCTGGTAATAGGGTGGGAATGCCCGGAGGATAGGGACAGATCAACTCTGCACTAATGCGTCCAATCGCGTCGGCGATCGCCACCGATTCACTGGTAGCAAAGAAGGCATCTCGGGGCGACATTGCTGGAATACTGACCGTAGGTGAGGCTGGAAGATGCCCTGCGATCAGTGCCATATTTGAAGCGGTTTCTTTGTTCTCCACAGCATGTGTTGCCTGGCTTTGTTCGGACACGATACGAAGTCCGTGGATGAGATGCTCAATATCTTGTTTAGTGTTGCCCAGACTGATGATGAACGTCAGTGTCTTCAATCCCGGTAGCTCAGCGGTTACGCCGAGATGATCATGAAGCTGCTTGTCCGCATCAAATCCGCTAATTCCTAACCCACTCACATCAATGGTCAGCCGCGTTGCGTCATGATAGGTTGCTGCCGAAGTGTTGGGTGAGTCGAGGTCGAAGATTCGAATGCCAGGAATGTGGGCGATCGCCTCATGAGCCTGATGAGCAAGCGCCAGGGTATGTGCCATGAGGGTCATACCGTTTTCCTGCATCTGTGCTCGCGCGGCATCCAGAGACGCCAACAGCAGATAACTGGGACTACTGGACTGAACCAGCTGCAATGCTCGACTGACACGATCGGATTGAATGCGATCGCCCTGAATATGCAGCATGGATGCCTGCGTCAGGGCTGACAACACCTTATGGGTCGATTGCACAGTGAGATCGGCTGCCTGAGATAGAGCCGATGGGGGTAAGTCTGGATGAAACGCAAAATGTGCGCCATGGGCTTCATCGACCAATAGCGGAATTCCATGGTGATGGGTGAGAGTGGCGATCGCTTCTAGATCACACCCCACGCCATAATAGGTCGGATACGTGACTAAAACGGCTGACGTTTCTGGATGCTTCTCTAAAGCCGTCTCGATAGTGTTCGCTGAAACACCGTGGGCAATGCCGAGATGAGCATCCGCATCAGGAGTCACAAATATCGGCATCACCCCCCCTAAAATTAATGCTGATACCACCGATTGATGAAGGTTTCGCGGCACAATGATGTGGTCTCCGGGAGCACAGGTTGCTAAGACAGCGGCTTGGATGCCACAGGTCGATCCATTGGCTAAAAACCAGGACTGCGTTGCCCCAAACGTCTGAGCTGCCAAGAGCTGAGCCTCCTGAATGACTCCCTCAGGGCTGAATAAATTATCAAGGCCAGGAAGTTCCGGTAAATCGGCAGCAAAGAGGCGATCGCCAAACAATGCTTTGAGCGGGTTAGAAACGCCGATTCCTCGCTTATGACCTGGGGTGTAAAAAGCTGCATGAGGGTGTTCAGCAAAGCGCTTTAGCTGACTGACTAATGGATGATGAGACGATGAGAACGACATGGCATGGGCATTCAATTTGAGCCAGTTCAAGCTACCATATAATTATGGCTAACACCGTAGATATACTGGGATATCCACACGTTTACGAACTGACTCCGTCAACTCATCGTTCGTGCGTACTCGTGTTTGTGCATGGGTGGTTGCTCAGTCGAGAATATTGGGAACCCCTGATTCATCAACTATCCCAGGACTACCAATGCTTATCATATGATTTGCGAGGTTTTGGAGAATCTCAAGCTGACCCTCATGCCTCAGCATCAGGTCATTCGTCAGAGGGGAGCAACGTCGCCCACAGCGCGTCATCTCAACCCCTCAATACCGTGCATCCGTCTACCAATGGTCAAGGGGAAAGTGTTGTGAACGGTGGGTTTACCCCTGCTGATTATGCAACAGATCTGGTCAACTTGCTCGACACCCTCGATATTGATCATGCGTGGTTGGTGGGTCATTCATTGGGTGGCAGCATTGCTATCTGGGCATCAGAACAATCACCTCAACGCATCAAAGGCGTGTCTTGTTTAAATGCTGGAGGCGGCATTTATCTCAAGGAAGAATTTGAAAAATTTCGTGCAGTTGGCCAACAATTGATTAAGTTCCGTCCTCCATGGTTACAGCACCTTCCGTTCATTGATTTGATGATGAACCGGATGAATGTTGCTAGCCCTGTGGCCAGAAAATGGGGACGGCAGCGCATTGTTGATTTGGTCACCGCAGAAGCAGAAGCGGCACTCGGTAGCTTATTAGATTCCACGACTGAAGAAGAAGTCCATAAATTACCCTGTTTAGTGTCACGGCTTAAACAGCCCGTTTACTTTATTGGTGGGTCAAAAGACGACATTATGGAACTCCAATATGTGAACCATCTGGCTAGTTTTCATTCATCTTTTCAATCCACGGGAGAAAACGTCATCGAAATTCCAAACTGTGGCCATCTTTCGATGATTGAATGTCCTGATACTGTTGCCACACACATTCGGGAGCTGTTAGAGAAGCATTCTCTGTAGCCTGGGAACGGTGGAGCAATTGAAAATATAAAAAAAAGCTTGGAATAATGTTCAAAAAACGGCTTGTATTTTAAGGCGGGATGCTTCCCGCCTTAAAATGAGTAGCTAGTCATCAGTCAACGTAACCTTCCAAATACTGTACTGCCCGCGCAGCAGGCGGTACAGTATTTGGGGTTTTGGTTTTAATTGTGTCCAGGTACTTACAAGACAAAAAAACAAACGAAATATTTTACTTGTATACTGCCTGGCGCACAGGAATTTGAATGACGAACTCTGTGCCTGTGCCAAGATTAGAACAGCACGCTAGCTTACCTCTATGTCTTTCCGACACAATTTGATAGCTAATGGATAGTCCCAAACCTGTTCCTTTACCGATTGATTTAGTAGTGAAGAATGGATCAAAAATCTGCTGCTGAATCTCTTGAGATATACCTGAGCCATTGTCAGCGATCGCCACTTCGATCCAACGATCATCAATCAAATCAGTGCGGAGCGTAATTTGACTGGGATAATCAATTCGCTCTTGATAGGTTTGCTGTTTAATCTTCTGCTCTAACGCATCAATTGCATTAGACAAAATATTCATAAACACCTGATTGAGTGGCCCTGGATAACATTGAACCAAAGGAAGATCTCGATAGTCTTTGATAACTCGAATCGTCGGATACTCTGATTGTTCTTTAAGGCGGTTTTCGAGAAGCACCAATGTACTGTCAAGACTCTGATGGACATCGATTTCTTTAAGCTCAGCTTCATCGATTCGGGAAAACGTTCGGAGAGCCGATACAATTTCCTGAATCCGCTCCGTTCCAAATTGAACGGACTCAAAGAGCTGAGGTAAGTCTTGTTCAAGAAATTCCAGATCTAAGGATCTCAACTTTTCTTGAATCTCGCTTCCTGGTTCTGCAATGTGATGTTGATACAGACCGATAAGCTCCATTAAGTTCTGAACAACTTGGTTAACATACTCTAAATTTCCACAAATGAAGTTAACGGGATTGTTGATCTCATGGGCAATCCCAGCAACTAAGGTTCCCAGGCTCGACATTTTTTCATTTTGCACCATCTGAGCTTGAGTAATTTTCAGCTCCTGTAATGCAGTTTGCAAATCTTGTGCCTGTTGTTGAAGTTGAGATTCTGATTGATGTATCGCAATAAATTTGCCAATGCTCTGAGCCATTAACTCTAAAATTTCCAAATCATGAGGGAGAAACTCATAAGGTCGAACATGGCTCGATGAAAAGTTGAGCGTGCCATAAATCTCGCCATTCACAAAAATAGCTGTCCCAATATAGGTTTCTAGACCCAGGTTTTGATAACAGGGATGCCCCTTCATCTCAGCTGACGCCCCAATATGGGTGTAGGCAAGCGTATGTTTCTGCCGAACGACCTCAGAACAGTATGTATCAGCTAATGCAAAGCTAGCGTTGGGAACTAGATTGTCGAGGGGCGATTGGACAGCCAGAAGTGTGTAGGTATTGCCCTCAATTTGGCTGATAATGCCAGTTGAACATCTTAGAATCTGACGTCCTGTCTGAAGATAGTCGGTAAACAGTGCGTCGAAATTATCGTAGAGTTGGGTACTTAGACGGTGAAGTTGTTTGAGATGTGCACTAAATGCATTCAATGTTAACGTCGTCTCAGCCAAATCGGCTTCGGTTCGTTTCTGTTGAATGACTCGCCCAAGTTGATTGGACAAGGTCTCAACAAGGTCAATCAAGTATCCACCCTGCTGGTTTGTTTCCGCGAAAAAGACCAGCACGGCTAACACTCGATCTGATGGGGACGACTGGGCCTCAGTAACCGCCGATTCACGGCCCAGGATGGGCACTCCAAGCACTGCCTTAAATCCACATTTTTTGACTAATTCCGTACGGATAAATACAGACTCAGATGTGCTGGAAACGTCTGGAATCAATTCCAGGTGGCCTTGTTCCCAAACGCGGCCAGGGATACCTTCTCCTCGATTTAACATCAGGGTTGCGCTTTGATGACGGAAGTGCTCTAACGCTGCGCTGAATTCTAGATTGTCCTCGACTTGTTTGTAATACCAAGGAGGACAACTCTGTAGAAAAGAGCCATCTGGACTCTTAATCCAGACTTCGCCGTAACACCAGCCAGCAACCTCACAAACCTGTTGGAGAACTATCTCTAATGCAGTGTAAAAATCTGGAGCAAGGCTCACGGCTTGGGTTAGGGAGAGCAGCAGTTGCAGTTCTGATTCTGCCTGTTGGCGCTCTTTCACTTCATCATGCAGCGCATCTTCACGCTCCTCTGCTTCTTGAATCAGATGCTCCGATTCGATTAGCTTTTTACGTAGCTCAAGCTGGGCTAAAACTTGGCGGCTCAGTGCCTGCAATGCCTGAACCTGTTTAGGCATCAGGGTACGAGGAACGACATCAATGACGCAAAGAGTGCCGAGTGCATGCCCCTCTGCCGTGATAAGAGGGACACCCGCATAAAACCTGATAAAAGGGGCACCGACAACTAAGGGGTTTATGGCGAAGCGCTCGTCTTCCAGGGTATCTGGAATTATCAAAATGTCCGATTGTAGGATGGCGTAGCTACAAAAGGCTATATTACGGGGTGTTTCCGTGGTATCTAGTCCTACTCTAGATTTAAACCACTGGCGGTTAGCATCAACCAAACTAACTAGAGCAATGGGAGCGTGACAAAGGTTAGCAGCCAAATTTGTGAGGTCATCGAAGCCATTTTCAGGGTCAGTATCTAAGATCTGATACTGACACAACGCCTGAAGCCTTAGCGATTCATCAATTGAGAAAGGAATTTCTGACACTATAATGCCTGGAGAAAACAGCTTCGGTTAGAAAATTAAAAAAGTATTGATGCAATCCCTCCTACAATTATCCATCACGCAGTTACTGGCTAATGGGGATCGCAATGTAAAAGGTTGTTCCCTGTCCAGGGATAGATTGACAGGTAAGCTTCCCACCATGTAAATCCGTCACAATTTGGTAGCTAATCGCTAAGCCTAATCCATTTCCTTTGCCAATCGGCTTTGTTGTATAGAACGGATCAAAAATTCGTGATTGAACGTCTATTGGTATGCCATCAGCATTATCTCCAATTTGGATCAGGACTTGATTATCTGGAGTGAGGGTTGTTTGAATGGAAATTTGCCAATTCGCGTCCTTTTCAGTTGGTGGTGTTCCCTTTGTAACTTTCTCTTCCAGTGCATCAATTGCATTGGCTAATAAATTCATAAAGACTTGGTTGAGCTGTCCTGAAAAGCATTTGACTGGCGGTAATGGACCATATTCTTTTATCACCTTAACTGCTGGGCGATCGCCATTGGCCTTAAGACGATGTTCTAGAATTAGCAGCGTGCTGTCTATACATTCATGTAAGTCAACGGCTTTGCAATTCGCCTCATCTAACCGTGAAAACGTTCGGAGTGATTTAACGATTCCAGCGATGCGCTCTGCACCGATGCGCATCGAAAAGAGTAGTTTGATGACATCCTTCTTCAGAAACGGGAGATCAATGGCTTCGCGCTCGATCAACACCTCACGGGGCGGATCAGGGTAATGTTTTTCATATAGCGATATCAACGCCAGCAGACTTTCGATGTAATCCTGAGCTGGTAGTACATTCCCTTTAATAAAGGTGACTGGATTATTGATTTCATGAGCAACTCCGGCAACCAGTTGTCCCAAACTGGACATTTTCTCCTGTTGGATCAATTTCTCTTGGGTTTTCTGCAGTTCTTGTAACGTCTGTTCCAGTTCCTCTGCTTTATGTTGCGCAAGCTGCTTACTCTGCTCTAACTCACCTGTTTGCTGCTGTAATGATTCAACGACACCATGTAGCTTACGGCTCATATGATTGAAGGCATTCGCCAACGTTGTTAACTCATCGTTCGTTTGCAAGGTAATCGTTTGGTTCCATTGCCCTGCCGATATCTGCTTTGTTGCCTTGGTCAGTTCTTGAAGAGGTTTTGTAATAGAACGGCTTAACAAGCGCGCTAATAAGATGCTGCTAATCGCTGCAATAAACGCTGCCAAAAGTCCTTCGAGCAGCGTTTCACGTAGTTTGTCTTGCAAGGGCTGGGTCGAAAGACCAATACCGATAGCTCCGACTAGTTCATCACCAACCCAAACGGCTTTGCCTGCAACTAATTGTTCTTGCTGCCAATCTAAAATCAACTGCGTGCTTGACAAAATCTCTTCACCGAAGCTGTCTGGTTCTAGACTAATGACTTGTTGTTCTTCAGCGAAGGCATCTGCAAGTATTCGCCCATCTGTTTGATAGAGCCGAGCCATGCAGAGAAAATTTTCTGATTGGAAGCCCACCTGAAGATTATTGATAATAGCGCTTGCATCATCAAACTGATCGAAATAAAGGGCATCACTGCTCGCAACTGATAGGGTATTCAATATCAGCTCTGCTTGTTTTTCGAGTTCTTTGTGGAAATTGGCTCTCTCACGTAGCAGAGAAAAACCGCTCACGATGAATACTGCACCGACAACTAAACAACTGACGGTTATCGTTAGCTTATTTGCAAGAGTTTTTTCCCTATGAACAGGCGCTATGAATTTCAACATGCATAAGTAAATAGGTATCAGTAGATAGGCATAAATAAACTCACTTGAAAGACCTGGAGAGCACCCCGGAGGTGCGCGCTCCAGGTCTTTGGTTTTTTAGCTTAATAATGCCAAGCTACTTAGATTGCATTAAAGCGTTTGATTATAGAGTTCCCGTAATCGTTCAATCGATTGTTCTACGGGAAACTCGTCAAACTGAGCGGTGTTTTCGAAGCTCTCTAGCACTGCTTGCCCGTCCGGTGATTCGTCCATTGCAAGCAGCAGTGCTTTGATGGCAGCAACTTGCTCACTGGTCATCTCAGGGCTGGCTAGGACAATATGTCGAGCGACCAATTCAGTTTCTATCACAATTTGCATGGACGAGCGAATATCATCTGGCAACCGGGCGAAAGTTTCGCTGTCGATAGCACCTGCATCAACCTCGCCGCTAATGACAAGCTCAACCGTATTGTCTTCGTCTGTACTGAATATAAATCCTACCTCGTTTGATTGAAGATCTTCATCCTCTGAGGTGTATTCAACTAGATTGAGTCCCACATCCTGTAAGTATATGAGGGGCAGCATGTAGCCTGACGTGGAGAAATCACTTTCTAAAGCGATGCGCTTTCCATCCAAATCTTCCAAGGTTTGAATACCACTAGTATTCAGGGTGAACACAATACTGCTGTACTCGGCAACTCCGTCTTTCCAGCGTCGAAGGAGGGGTTCTGCCTCGGTGGTCGAGCTAATCACCATAACGGGGTAAGGACTATCGAAATAGAGATCGACGTCACCCGAAGCAATCCAGTCTTGCATCGTTTCTAAATCAGGTGCGATTTTAATGCTTACCTCTTTCACCCCAACCTCGGTTAAACGACTGGTTAAATAGTCTGCTAGAGGTTCATATTGAGCAATCTTTTGGGTTGGGTTACCAGAGATATCACCCAATACCAGCGCTTCTTCAGCCGTTAGTTCAATGTCAGGAACTGGCACGTTCACCTGAGAATCAGCCACTGGCTCGACTGACGCACAACTGATCAACAGTCCAAGTGCAGCAAATTGGATGAAACGTGCAATGAATTTGGGTTTTGGAAACATATTGAAAAATTTTTTCTATAGTTAAAGTATTCCCTGACACCTCTGTATACATGACTTGGCAACCTTCTCAAAATTGCAACGAAGAAATGAGCGTTTAGGACGCGCAACGCGTGCCCTAAACGCTGGCTCCTCTGTAAACGTTGTTGCCAGGTACTTATCAGTAGATAGATATAATTAAACTCACTTTAAAAACCTGAGGAGCGCCCCTCCGAGACGCTCCTCAGGTTTTTAAAGTGAGTTTAAGAGCGCCATGCTACTGAGTATGACGGAAACTGTGATTAATCGCCGTCATGTTGAACGACTAGATTCAGTTAAACCCAGAACACGAAACGTTATGATGACGTGGGAACTGTCTCTTGTGTTCGCTTGTCTAGACATTTATGTCAGATCTGCTGTTAATTTTCACGCTTGGTTTTTTGGGAAGCTTTGGTCACTGCGTTAGCATGTGTGGCCCGCTCACCGTTGCATTTTCTCTGACGAATGCTCACCAGCCCTCAATACCTAACCAGTCAGGCTCTTCACATGAGCGGCGTCTTTCGTCTCGGTGGCAGCATATTCGATTTCATCTCTTGTTGAATCTAGGACGATTGCTCAGCTACACCTTGGTGGGTTTGATACTTGGCACTGTGGGGGCGATGGTGGTCTGGAGTGGTCAGTTGGCAGGGGTTGGTAGTGGATTGCGGCGAGCGATCGCCCTTCTTACGGGTATGCTCCTCATTTGGTTTGGAGTGCGGCAGACATTTCCAACCTTACTTCCCAGTATTCCCTTGAGGCTTTTGGGTCAGTTGCGCATTCATCAATGGATTGATCGCACAATGAAGCGATTGGCAACAGGTACCGCTCCATGGAAACCTGCAGCATTGGGAATGGCCTGGGGGCTGATGCCTTGCGGATTTCTATTTGCAGCACAACTCAAGGCAGCGGGTGAGAGCGATCCGCTCATGGGGGCATGGGTGATGTTGTTTTTTGGGCTGGGGACGTTACCCACCATGGTTGGCATCGGTGTGACCAGTTCTCTCCTGAGCCAAAATCGCCGGAGTCAGTTGTTTCGGGCTGGAGGTGCCGTGGCGATCGCCATCGGTATCCTCACGGTATTGCGAACGGGTGACTTGATGGTGGACTATACCGCCTATGGTGCAATGCTCTGCTTGATGCTGGCGCTGATTGCTCGCCCCATCCGTCGACTTTGGGCGGCTCCGATGCATTATCGACGAGCCTTGGGTGTCGGTGGTTTCCTGTTGTCTGTCGCGCACATCATTCATCGCCTTGAACACACCTGGGACTGGAAGTTAGATGCGCTGTTTTTCATGACTCCAGCTCATCAGCAAGGCATTTTCGTTGGATTCATTGGCATTCTCCTACTCATTCCCCTAGCAGCGACTAGTTTTGATGGTGCTCAACGCTATTTGGGAAGCCGCTGGCGCAGTCTCCATCTTCTGTCGGTGCCAGCATTGTTGCTAGCCACACTCCATACGGTGATGGTAGGGTCGAGTTTTCTCGGTAGCTTCCAATTGACCTGGCTAAACTATGCTCTGACGGGGTTGCTCTTGTGCTTAGTGGTGGGAGTGTTGTTCGTGCGATCGCCTTGGTTTTGGTCAATTCTCTCCATCAAACAGTTTTATGCCATACCCCATAGCGCCTCCATCCAGTCCAATACATCGACGTCACCAGCGGCACCTAATGATACCCATTGCCACGATGCTGGGAGTGTCGCTGGTGCGACCAAGCTTCGCCCATCAGACCGAAACGGCTAGTAATATTGGCGCGACGCTACACATCGAGCCGAACGATATTCCAAAGGCCGGAGAACCCAGCTTGACCTGGTTTGCGCTGACTCGCAGAGGTGGACGGATTGTTCCATTATCTGCCTGCGACTGCTCACTGACGGTGTATGCGCTACCCGACAATCAGCCGATAGCAGAACCGACTCTGGAAGCTGTATCTGCTGAGGGCTATGACAGTATTCCAGGTGCTCTTATCGAGTTTCCTCAGATCGGGGCCTATGAGCTGGTGCTCACAGGCCGTCCAACCACTGACGAAGACTTCGACTCCTTTGAATTTCGCTTTGAGGTCACAGTTGCAACGGGAACGTCAAGACCGTCTCAACAGTCTGATGCGTCACCATCTGAAGACTCTGCGGCTCAATCATCGCTAGAAGGGGATGCCTCATCGGATGATGCGTCATCCAACGCGACCTCAACAAACGAGACAACGACGGCAGAGAGTCCGTTAACCATTGAGCAAGATCTGCCAACGGCGACAACGAGTGCCCCATCCCTATCTCCAGCACTTGTGATTGGAGTCGTCGTCTTGTGTGCGGCGATCGCCGCCATCGGCATAACGATTCAAAGAGGACGGCAACAACACGGGAAGACTGTAAACACGGATGATTCATCAGGCGATGACTAGCGCAACGCTCATCTGTCTGATTGGGCATCACGTTACGGTGCGTCAACATTAATCTGTTCTATGCTGGAATGGCACTCTGCACGGATGACTGGCGTCATGCAAATTTACTTGGATTACAGTGCGACTACCCCAACTCGGCCTGAGGCGATCGCCCTCATGCACGAGGTCATGGCGCATGAGTGGGGCAATCCGTCCAGCCTCCATCAGTGGGGCGGGCGAGCCGCAACCATCATCGAACGCGCACGGTTCCAGGTGGCGGATCTGATTAAAGCGGCAGATTCGGAAGCGATTGTGTTTACGTCCGGAGGAACTGAGGCTGACAACCTGGCATTGATGGGCGTTGCCCAACTTCACAGCGTGCCTCAGCACATGATTATTTCAAGTGTTGAACATTCAGCGGTTGCTGAACCTGCGCGATTGCTGGAAGACAGAGGATGGGATGTAACGCGGTTACCGGTGAATCGCGAAGGACGGGTGAACCCGATAGACTTGCAGATGGCCCTGCGGCCTAATACCGTTCTTGTTTCTATCATTTATGGGCAGAGTGAAATTGGCACCCTTCAACCCATTGAAACGCTCAGTCACATTGTTCACAATCAGGGTGCTCTGTTTCACACGGATGCCGTGCAAATTGCAGGGCGACTGCCGATTGATGTGCAGAACTTACCGATAGACTTGTTGTCGCTCTCTAGCCACAAATTGTATGGTCCACAAGGTGTCGGAGCACTGTATGTGCGTCCGGGAGTTCACCTTGCCCCAATGGCCTTGGGCGGTGGTCAAGAGCGAACACTGCGGTCAGGCACTCAGGCCGTGCCTTTTATTGCTGGCTTTGGCCTTGCGGCATCCCTTGCCGCAGAAGAAATGGAACAAGAAACGCAGAGACTGAGGCACTTGCGCGATCGCCTATTTGATCGGCTGGCCGATGTTTCCGAATTATCGCCCACGGGCGATCGCATTCATCGAATGCCGCACCATGTTAGTTTTTGCGTTACCCATGCCGATGGTGAAACGCTCAGCGGCAAAACGCTTGTACGACAGTTGAATTTAGCTGGAATCGGCATTAGTGCTGGGTCTGCTTGTCACAGTGGAAAGCTATCCCCCAGCCCAATTCTGAAAGCCATGGGCTATAGCGATCGCCACGCAAAAGCAGGCATCCGGCTCACATTAGGAAAACAGACGACTGAAGCGGATATCGACTGGACGGCGATGGCGCTTAAGCAAATATTGGAGCGGATATCCTCTGTCTCACCATTGTTGTCTGGCACGTAACCAGCGTCTAAAGCATCATCAACGATAAGGGACTTGCTAGAAAATAAAGGCCCATTAGAGGGGCGGCGGGCTCCGCCCGCCGCCCCTCTATTGGGTATCTTTTTTATTTGCAGATCCCTCACTTCCATAAACAATGCCTCTGGAATCTCGGCAACGCTGAGATTCCAGAGGCATTGTTTATAACTGGTGCCTAAATTTCGTATATACGAGCTTCCGGTGCGTCGGGATAAGCAGAGCAGTAATCTTCAAACGTGTTCTTAATCTTGTACTGGCGATCGGCACGAGCGGCCATCAACTCTTCAACGATGTCCCAAGCTACAGCTGCTTCGGAAGATGAGACTCCCGAAATGTCGGTGATCATGCGTGCGTAATCACGGGCTTCTTGAATCTGCAGCTCCAAAGACTTTGGCTGATCCGTAGCGAATGATGGAGAAGCCTTCGGTCTAATAAATTTGCGGATAGATTGAACCATATCCCAGTCCTCTGTTCAGTGAATAAATGGACGTGTGCGTCCAGAAACATGCCCGACAAGCAGACAAAGAGAGTCAATGGATTCCAAAGGAAGCATCGTTAACTCACTCTATAGTCCACTATATTCATAAATTCTAGAAATAGGTGTAACCTATGAACATAAGCAAATATTATCAAACGTAACGATGAATCTACCTTTGTAACAGCTCGATTACGGTTCGTAATGTTTGGCGGAATACAAGACAATTTCTTGGTGTAACGAGATGGGGCGACTGTGACTCTGTTGGCGATCGCCCCATTTCATTACCCAACGTCGAACATCCACAATTCCCAACGATATCCATAATCCCTAAAGAGGCTCGGTTGTTGACACTCTGAGAGGTGTCACAGCTTTTGAGCGTACATCTTTATCAGTATGTCTTGATTAGAAACACGATTCAGCTTAACGTTCCAAAAACCGCCGAGGCTTCAGGCCCTGAAGATACAAAGAGGGCACCGTTAGAAGATGAACTCATCCTGCTAACGGTGCCCTTCTGTTATGAGAGCGGAAATTTACTTCTAAGAGACAGTTAAAAGAGTGGTTCACTCATCCCCGTCTCCACCCTGATTTAGCAATATTGTGTAATCACTGATGAATCCTCTCTCCCCTGGCCTCCAAAGCCGGGGATTTTTTTTGCCTATGTAGAGGATACGACTCTCTATTGTGACGTTCGCCAATGAGCCATGCTCTTCAATGAAAGCAGTGACTCCCAAGAGACAGTTGAAAGAGTGGTTGACTCTCTCCCCTTTCGACCCTGATTTAGCAATATTGTGTAATCACTGATGAATCCTCTCTCCCTTGGCCTCCAAAGCCGGGGATTTTTTTTCTGAAAACTGAAGCTTGGATTCCCTTGCCGGGCCGCCTCATCCGGGCGTCGTGACTCTTGAGCATGATCAGTTTGTCGACTACGAAAGTGGGGGCGGGGGGGGGGCCCCCCCCCCCCCC
>JBCCWF010000109.1:0-15649 GCA_039194035.1 Cyanobacteria bacterium P01_E01_bin.6
AAAAACATTTTTTTTTTTTGGTTGGGGGGGGCGCCCCCCCCACCACCAACATACTTTCCGGTTCTATGGCATACCCATTCCTAAGGAAGACTTAATCTCCCTGGAAGCAACAACGCTGATTCACCTACTCAGCACTAACAGCATTAAGAACAGGTAAATGGTGGGGGCTCTGGAGAATGTGTTGTGCGTTGGGCTGCTGACAGGCCACCATCGTTTTGACATGTTCTCGTTCATCATCACGAATAGCGACAAAGACATCGTAGAGGTTATCGACCTTAGGACGACGATCAGAAGGTGTCTGAGCCGTTTGGAACTCATCAAACATGTATAGATCACCATCGCGATAGTAGCTGACCGCAATTTGTGGGGCTGATTGAGTTTTTAAGGCTGCCTCATCACTGGTTAAAAACTTGTCATAGCTTTCATAGGCATGTTCTTCGACCAATTCCATGAAGTGGTAAGCAGCCCGAGGACTCAGGATGTACAAGCCCACAATAATCCAGTAATAAAGGAGCGCGACATGACGAGCCAGAAATCGATCAGCCCAGCGATCGCTCCCACCTAAAGCCTCCATGATGAGTAGATGGTGCAGCTCATTCCAGGATTCTGCGAAGTGAACTTTTAACCAATCAACCTGACGCCACCAACCCAACGTTTCATAGAGATGCAGCACCGACAAATAAGAAAAGTAAGGCACCCGTGCGACCGTTTCTAATACATAAAATCGCGGATATGGACGATTTCGATAAACAGTATTGATTACAAACACGAGAATTCCTACAAGCAATCTAATCATAAAGTAAATCTCCAAAATGTTGCGATAGAGATGACGTTTATTCTTCGTAGAGATACTGCGTTGAATTGAAGTGAACCTTATCCTACGCTCTTAGTATAGAGCCTTCAGACGTGTGTTACATCGAATTGTGATGTGCGTTAATAGACAACATATTGGTTGCTAAATCGGTGTAGAAATAACAGTTTAATTCTGTCCCTTCTACAGTTATTGCCCAGTTCAATCCCATCAATAAACGTTACTATTTGTGCATCTTGTAAATCATCTTTGAGATTTCCGCTTGAAGATAGCGATTTTCAAATCAGGTACGTTGTGTCGGAGTTATCAATGGCCAAGTTTTATTTGGGTTGCGCAGTGTGGGCATTCAAAAATTGGATAGGAGACTTGTATCCTCAAGGCAGTCGCTCAACTCAATTTTTGAATCTCTATAGCAAACGATTGACTGCCGTCGAAGGCAACACCACGTTTTATTCTGTACCCAGCGAAGCAATGGTTCAACGCTGGTTAATGGAGACTCCTGACACCTTTCGGTTTTGCCTAAAGCTACCCCGAGACATTACGCATCAAGGGTTGCTCATGCCCCAATTCAATGACGCGATCGCCTTTTTAGATCGCGTCAAACCTCTGGGCGATCGCCTCGGGCCTTTTTTCATTCAGCTGCCACCAGGGTACAGTCCAAAGTATGCAGATGATCTGGAAGAGTTTTTGTCTGCTTGGCCAAGGGAATCATTTCCCATTGCCACTGAAGTACGTCATATCGGGTGGTTTCAGACTCCGCAAACGGATCGCCTAAACATCATGCTTCGTCAGTTGGGAGTCGGGCGTGTTTTACTCGATACTCGCCCCATCTATGACTGTTCAGACGATCCCCAAGTGGCATCCGAACGAAAGAAGCCGCAGGTGCCTCTACTGCCAGTCACCACCACCTCATTTAGCATCATTCGATATATTAGCCATCCGAATGAGGACTTCAACCAAACTTACTGGAAAGAGTGGGTTGAACATGTCGGACAATGGTTACAGCAGGGGTTGGATATCTATTTCTTTGTCCATTGCCCCATTGAAGAGCGATCGCCTACGTTTGCTCATCGCATTCAACAATTATTGGAACAGGCTAACGTGCCAATTACTCCACTGCCCTGGGACTCCGTCGTGGATCAACAGCCCTCGCAGCTGTCTTTATTTGGGCCGTAATCCCTTCCCTGTGGAGGTTCGTCTCATCCACCAAAAGTACAAATAAAAAATCCCCGGCACAAGGCCGGGGAAAGAATCAGGGTGCATCTACCATTCCTTTCTTCGGGAGTAATGATGGCAGCCCGGATAATTCTTGAACCTTTCGGGTTCATCCTATTGCGCTGGAGGCACAAACAAAAAATCCCCGGCACAAGGCCGAGGAAAGAATCAGGGTGCATCTACCATTCCTTTCTTCGGGAGTTTATGATGGCAGCCCGGATAATTCTTGAACCTTTCGAGTTCATCCTATGCGCTGGAGGCACAAACAAAAAATCCCCGGCGCAAGGCCGAGGAAAGAATCAGGGTGCATCTACCATTCCTTTCTTCGGGAGTGATGATGACAGCCCGGATGATTGTTGAGAACCATCTGAAAATGCTTTTGCAATCGTTGGCCAACGCCCACCCATACCAGTCATCAACTGAAGCGAGGCATACTTCAAGACACCAAGGCGAGCCATCAGTCTCAAACCAAATCGTCTGAACAAGACGATGGCAGGATTACCCGTCGAGAACACGCGATCAAGCACATCGGTGAACCCTAAAATGATCCAATTCTCTAGCCTGCGCCAGTTCTCGTAGGGTTTGAGAACCTTCAGATTTCCAATATCACGCCCCTGGCGATGGGCATTTGTCAGGACTTGAGCCAATGCTGCTGCATCTCGCACGCCCAGATTGAGTCCTTGCCCGCCAACGGGATGACATCCATGAGCCGCATCCCCAACCAACACCAAGCGAGGACGAATATAGTGACGACTATGCATCAGCTTGACGGGAAATAGTGCGCGATCGCCCACCAGGGTCAGTCGACCGAGTTGATGATCATAGCGTCGGTCGAGTTCTGCCAAAAAGTCTTCGACGGGCATGTCCAGGAACTGCTGTGCCTCGTCATGGGGAGCCGTCAGCACAATTTGGCATCGATTCTCTGTTAGGGGCAGCGTTGCAAACGGGCCACTTGGCCAAAAGTGTTCGCGGGCAATATGTCCATGAGGCTTCTCAGGCTGAATAACAGCCGTCACACACGATTGCCAATACGGCCATCCAACCGTTCCAATCTTGGCCTGTTGCCGAATGGGCGATCGCCCACCATCGGCTGCAACCAAAAGGCGCGTGCGAAGTCTCTGCTGCTGCTCACCATTCATGACAGTCAGGTCTACCCAGTCCGCACAATAATCAATATCGGTGAGTTGAGCAGGGCAATAGCAGGTCACGGAAGAATTGTCCTTCAGGCTGTCGTAGAGCGCCTCCACAAATACCCAATGCTCGGCCACATAGCCCAATTCAGGGGTTCCCAAGTCACTAGGTCGGAGATTGACCACGGCATCGCAGTGAGCATCTGCAAGGCGAATTGTGTCGAAGGTTGTAATCTTCGGTAGCATCTGTTGCCACAGCCCAAGCCCGTCAAAAATACGGCCAGACATCAGCGTAACAGCATAGGCTCGACGATTCTGACGTGCGATGCGTTGGGGTTGGGACTCAATGAGAGCCACGCTCAATCCACTCGATTTCAATGAACAGGCTAGCGTTAGACCGACAATGCCGCCTCCGACAATCGCAAGGTCGTAATCGATAGCTACAGCATCAGAGTCGGCTATATCTACCTTTTGTTTTGGTCGAGAAATCGTATTGGTCATGAGAGAATTGGCGATCGCCATCGATGGATTCGTCGTCTGACAAAAAATCTGATAAGAAATATTACGTACGCTCCTTTATATTGTGGCGCGATCGCTTCTCACAATCAAGCAAGCCCTATCTGATAGGTAGATGCGTTATTAAACTGAAAACCTAAAAACCTGGGGCTCGCTCCAGGTTTTTAGGTTTTCAGTTTAATAACGCCGAGTTACTTAGACCATTTCCATTGCAATGGTTGCCACTTGGTTATGCACCGTATTCACGTTCACGATGTCTTTAGCAAGGCCATCTTGTGCCTCAGAAATCAAGTCGGATTCAGATATGATGTAAGCTTATAGGCTGATTCTTCGGTATTAGAGTAAATACCAGATCTTTGCACCTGAAGTCTTTACACCTAAGCGCTATACCTAGTAAACGTGACCTGTTTGGTTGTACCCAGTGTTATCCAAGCAAGATGACTATCAGTCATGAACAAGCTAGGTCGATGATGTTTTAACGGGAGGAACATAACTTTAAGATAGATATACCTTTTGGGGCTATCCCGTGTCAGCAGACACATGAAATTCTAGTGATATCAACGGTTATGGCAAAACATACACAAGCCCATTTCTCAAAAACCTTTGCTGCTGGCTTGCCTCCAGGTCTCAAAGAACGAGAAAAAGAAAAAATGGAATACTACATGGGTGCAAAACTCATCGAAGTGGGTGTCAACCCAAAATCAACGATTTATCGATGGAAGGTTGAGCCGAAAGGCAATCAAGAAGTTTGGACATGTAGTGCTTATTGGGCTGATTCGAAAGAGCGCATTTTGCAAGAAGAACAAGGGCGCTAGTCTTTCGTGATGATTAATCGTTATTCGTGATGATTGATCGTTAAACGATGTATTGTGAGGCATCAAGTGAGGCATTGTATAACGTGAATGATCAAGCCGTTGAGTCAAAGGTTGAGCGTCTGACAGACGTTGTTGAACGCATTGGTGAATCTGTCATCTCAACCAGTGAAACGGTCGAAGTTCTCGCATCTCATATTGACCAGATGAGGCAACAAACGGCCCACAACCACAATAGTGTTATGGCCTTAGCGGAAGCTGTGAGGGTATTAGCCTCGGGACAACAAGATATTCTTGTGAGACTAGATCAGTTAGTGTGTACATTGCAGGTGCTGGCTACGAGCGATGAGGGTACGAATACACCGGAATGAGAGAGGTCCAGAGATCTCTCGCCAATGATTGAAACAGAAATCAGTAGTTTTGAGTGAAATGAAACGCTACGACATGAAGAGTAGCTAGACAAAAAGTCTAGTGAATCGGCAAGAAATAACGCTGAAGGTTGGAGAAGGCGAATCGATGACGGTTGTTGAAACGTTCATACAAAACTGGCAATCGCGCCTCCAGACGGATTGCTCAAAGCATCCTGCTGAGTCTCATGAGAGCATTATCAAATGGCTCCTAGGGGATGATATAGAACGCTATGAAACCATGGACATCAAGGCTCTTAAAATCGCTGAGCAGGCCATGGATTATCGATATCGCATTCTCCAACAGCGCTATCTAGGCACTCCCCAACAGCGTGCCTACCAACAGCTAATTCAGCGATTAGGCAGTTTATTTCTGATTCGCAGTAAAGTACGCACCTGGGTTGCCCTATCACGAGATCGCCGCCGCACGGTTGTGGATGTGATTCAGGAAGTGATCCAAGAAATGCTCCAGAGCGATCGCCATATTCAAGGGCAAATCCGCTGGATTGGTGAATGTACCAATAACCCACGGTTGCGCAATGCGCTGATGCTTACCAGCATTGAAGAATATTGCTTGCGCCCTATTCGCAATCAGCCATTGCTGGTGTATCGGTTTGTCAATTATTTACGCCGATCCCAGCGGGGTGGAATGACACAAGTTCCTAGTGGGGATTTGATTCGCCTCGTGTCTGAAGAAATTGTGCTTGATGATTCGGATAACCCCGTTAGCTTATTAGATGATGAAGCCATTTCCCAATATCAGGATCAGCAAGCTGTTGAAGAGCAGCAGGCATTGCGAACAACAGTCAAGGGAGAATTTCTCAGCTACTTGGAAGACAATGTTGGGAGCGAGGCTGCTCAGTGGCTTGAACTCCACCTCCAGGGACAAACCCAAGAGGCGATCGCCCAAACGATGGAAATGCCCATCAAGCAAGTCTACCGCCTCCGTGAAAAGATTAGCTACCATGCTATTCGGGTATTTGGTCTAAAAAATAAGCCCACGATGGTGATGAGTTGGCTAGGGACATCGCTAGACGAGCATAGCTTAGGGCTGACCTCAACCCAGTGGAACGAATTTTGGCAAAACCTCAGCCCCATACAATGCCATATCATCACAAAGTTAAAGGCAGGGAAAGAAATAGAGGCGATCGCCCAGGACTTGAATATGAAATCCGCACAAGTCCTAAGCGAATGGAGCAAACTTTATCTCGCGGCTCAGGAAATTCGAAGCAGTGCGTAAACTTTTCTTGCTGTTCTTACGGGATACGCAATAGAATCTCCTGATTGGCGGGCAGAATGAATGTAATCCTGCTTTGTGTGGATATGTATTAGCCTTCTACTCATTCAGATTGAGAGTTTTGAGTCCTGTATCATGCTTCTATCCCTCCCAATGAGGATATTGAAGCTGTATTCTACAGGCTACGGTTAACTGAGCGTAGCGAGCCTAGAAAAAGACAGAAGTATGCCTCTCCGGAGAATCTCTTTTGTTCTTGAAGTTAATCGTAGTTAAAACCCTCATCTAGGTTGGAAACGACAGTTGCCAACATGATTTGGATTTATTACTCATCATGGTATCCAATCGGTTATTGCTATCAGGCACCATAGCGTTTCCGGCCAATGCTACCTGATGAGCACGTGAAGCGGCCTAGCTTTATAGTGATGGTTATTATCGTGAGCTGAGTGACATCCACGACGCTGGGTCAAGCTCGTTCATCCTGAAAATCTCATCCAGCACATGCCCTCGAATCAAGATCCCAGACAATCAATCAACCCTGTTGATTATGAAAAAATCGTCGACTATTTCCGAACCTCAGCGGACATTGACGATTCATTGACCGAGCGCCTAAACATCGATCAAATGTTTGTGCTAATCGACGGCATTCTCCCGATCGAAGCGTGTCTTTACTACCAAGTGTTGCCACTTTTCTTAGAAGGAAGCCGTCTAAATTTGGGCATGGTTTCCCCTAGTGACACGGCTGCAACCGATTATGTTCGGCGGATCGTTTCTTATCTCAACTACTCCTTGGTAACCCGTCAAATTTCCTCGGAAGCTCTACGGGCATCCCTAACAGCCTACTTAAAGCACACCGACGAAAAATCTAAAGCCCAAACTTCGACAGAACCTTCCGCTGCATCGCGACGAGCAAAACGTCTTTCAGATCGAGAAAATACGTCTCAACTGCTAGATGTGTCTGCGCAACAAACCTTAGTGGTTGACAGTCCAGATGCCCTTGATTTCTCGGAAATAGAATTGGAGCCTGAACCTACTAGTTCCATCGAGTGGGAAGTTGACGATGCGGACACGATTACGGTCGGACTGTTTGATGAGGGTGCACCCGACCTACAAACAATTGACCTGTCAATGCCATTGACCAAAAGTCCTAAAGGCAGCCAAGATGAATTGCTGAGCATTCCGGTCGATGACCCTCCTGATGATCAATCGATTGCGCTGTCTGCGGCCATGCCAGATATTCCAGTCTTAAAAGATGAGGATGTGCAGGGTAATGAGCGACTAGCTTCTATCCCATCGGGTGAAGACCAATCGGATGGAAACCCAGACCTTGCATCACAAGAAGCGAAAGCTGATGAAGGACTTCCCCTAGCATCATCATCAAACCAGCCATTAGACAGCCCACAACTCGATAAGCTCCCAAGTAGTCATCGTTACATTCAACATCGTCGCCTCAAAGGGCTGTCAAAAGCTATTTCAAAAGCTCCGGCAGGGCTGTTGCGATCGCCTATTCAACTGGAGTTTAAAAAACAAAGCGCATCTGTTGAATTCTCAAAGATATCGACACTGCCTGCCCAGGAATTATTAGAAGAGCTGTTGTTACGGATGATTGATCAGGGCATTGGGCGTTTATATTTTGAGCACCATGACCAGACTGGACGAGTCCTTTGGAGTGAGGATGGAGTCTTACAATCCATCGTGGAAGGGATAGAAGGGGACCAATTCGCCGAGGTCATTAAAGAATTAAAAGCTCTCACACATTTGCCGCTCAACGTATCCGACAAACCCATTCAAGTTGAGCTAGAGCGAATGTACCGACAGGAACGGATACTACTCAGATTTCGGTTTGTTCCAACGAAAATAGGTGAAGATGCAACGTTGCAAGTGTTGAGAGGAGCCGCCCTGCGATTCTACCAACAGCAACAACTTTCAAGGCTTAGTCGCGATGCGATTACAACAGCACAAACCTTGCAAAATAAAGTGAATGCTCTTCGCGATCGCCTGTTAACCGCGCCAGAGATGTCTGAAAATCAAGTCAACATATTGCCAACTCTGGCAGCAATGATTGATCAGATTGAAGGACAATTAGATGACCTAGAAGGAATGGTTAAATAATCATTAGGTTAGGCATTGGTTACAGTAGGTTCAACACCCAGCATCAGCCCTACTTTTCATGATTTACATATGTCAACAGCACTCATTACCGGGGCATCTTCTGGCATTGGCTATGCGTTTGCCCAAGCACTGGCCCGTCGAGGAATGGATCTCATTCTTGTGTCCCGTTCTGAAGAGAAACTAACAGCCCTCGCAAACACATTGGCTCAAGAGTGGAACATCACCGCACGGGCGATCGCCCAAGACCTGACGAAACCAGATGCAGCCGTAACGGTTGCCAATGCTGTTGCAGCGCAGGGAATGACCGTAGACATGCTCATCAACAATGCGGGGTTTGGTGATTACGGGTCGTTTAGCGATCGCCCCCGTCAGCGTCATCTTGACATGATTCAGCTCAACATTGCTGCGTTAGTTGATTTGACGTATCAGTTTTTGCCTGAGATGCAGCGTCAACAGTCTGGCACCATTGTCAATATCTCCTCCATTGCTGGTTTCCAGCCCATGCCATACCTGTCCGTCTATGCGGCAACAAAGGCATTCGTCCTGAGTTTCAGTGAAGCCCTCTGGGCAGAAAATAAGCCTTACAACATCCGAGTGATTGCCTCATGCCCTGGTCCTACAGAAACAAGCTTCTTCAAAGCAGCTCAGTTTCCAGAATCGATAGGTAGCGTGACACCTCGACAAATTGCTCAACCAGACACCATCGTGCAAGATGTGCTCAAGGAACTAGAGTCAGATGTTCCAACCATCGTCAGTGGGGGATTTTTGAATCAGGTAATTGTGAATCTAGCGCGATTTCTCCCACGCCCCAGCCTCGTTCAGGTGATTGAGAAACAATTCCGCCCCCCCGCGTAATGACCATTCAACACACTCAGCCAATGACAGATTGGTGGCAAGCCACATTTCCGAACGGGCGACAATCTCTTCAGATTGCTGACGCCAACGAATCTCTGGTGTCTATTGCCTATGGTGAAGTCGGCAATGGTCAACCGCTCGTTTTGGTGCATGGAGTGGGCGTCTGGAGCCATTATTGGCGACACAATATTGCAGCGCTGTCCCAACATTTTCGAGTCATTTGCTTTGACTCAAAAGGAAGTGGTTTCTCAGATCGGCCGTTAGCACCAGAAGCTGTCGGGCATCAAGTTCTTGAACTAGCGCGCATTCTAAATATTCTGTGCGATCGCCCCGCTGTCCTTGTTGCCGAATCGCTGGGTGCATTGACAACACTTGCTCTTGCAGCTGAACATGCACACTTAGTCGATCGGATGATTGTCATCAATGTGCCAATTTTTCCCAAAGAATTGCCAAGTTGGGGGATGAAGATGCTGTCAAATTTGCCGCTTGAGGTGGTGCGGGTGGCAGATTTTTTCCGAGTCCCCAAAACCTTTGCCCCATTCACACGGATGATTGCGGCGATCGCCCGTCGAGACGTCGTCATTGACCCCTCTGCCATCACAACAGACGAAGTATATTGGGCAACGTATCCGTATATTGAGTTTCCCTACACTCTGACAAAGCTGGCAGAAGATTTACAGATTGGCCTGCAGCAAATCAACAATTTAATTGAAGGTCGGCCCAGCTATATCCGTGATATTCAACAGGGACTCTCCTCCATTCATACACCTACCTTGATTCTCTGGTCAGCGCAAGACACCTGGTTTCCTGTGGAAGATGGACATCAGCTTCATCAGGCGTTACCTCACTCCATACTCCGCATCATTCCCAACTGTGGCCATCAGGCCGCAGCTGGCAGCCCCGATTTCGTCAACCAAGCAATTCTGTCATTTCTGAATGGCTAACATGCCTTGGTATCACGCAAGACTGATGCCAGAGCACAATGTTACTGCGTTCCGTTGCTGTTTGAGGCTACCCTTCTGCTTGCCGAAGAGCCGTTTCCATCAAAATATTGTGAGCGCTGAGCGTATCTTCCCCGTCTGAAGGCGTACACTGAACATATTCTCCATCTGATTGAAGATCCCACGATTGCCGATTATCTACCAACATAATTTGGAGAATATCCTTGAGCCTATTTTTGAGGTCGGGATCTTCAATGGGAGCCACAGCCTCAATGCGACGATCCAGATTTCGAGGCATCCAGTCAGCACTGCCAATAAAAATCTCGTCGTCCCCACGATTATGAAAGTAGAAAATGCGGGGATGCTCAAGATAGCGTCCAATAATGCTCCGGACGCGAATGTTCTCACTCACTCCTTTAATGCCCGGCTTCAGACAGCACATCCCCCGCACAATCAAGACAATGTTGACACCCGCCTCTGATGCTTCATACAGCTTGGAAATAATGACGGGATCAACGAGGGAGTTCATTTGCGCAATAATCCGACCTTCATGACCGGATTGACTGTGCTCTATTTCGCGTTGAATGAGTTCCATCATACGAGGGCGGAGGCTCATGGGAGCAACCAGCAACTTCCGATAGGTATTCGTCCGCGAATATCCAGTTAATGAATTAAATAACTCGCTCAAATCTGCGCCAAGATCGTCGCGGCAACTCAACAGACCAATGTCTGTATAAATACGGGCTGTCTTCGGGTTGTAGTTTCCTGTCCCGATATGAACATAGCGACGAATCGTATCCGCTTCCCGACGCACAACTAACACTACCTTCGTATGGGTCTTGAGTCCCACCATGCCGTAAACAACATGCACACCCGATCGTTCAAGTGTTCGTGCCCAAACAATATTATTGGCTTCGTCAAATCGAGCTTTTAGTTCTACAAGAGCCACAACTTGCTTGCCATTCTCAGCTGCAGCGATGAGAGCGTTGACAATAGGTGAGTCTCCTGATGTCCGATACAGAGTCATCTTAATGGCCAAAACGTCTGGATCGTGAGCAGCTTGGGTAATAAATTGCTGAATGGTTTCCTTAAAAGAGTGATAAGGATGATGCACCATCACATCTTTTTTACGAATAATTGAGAAGAAATCGACACTGGACGTTGTCTCATCAAGGCGCTTGTTGATGGACGGTTTAAACCAATGGGGCAGCACAGGCGACCAAGGGACATCTTTGAGGTGGGGAAGCGGCAACTCCATAAAGGCCATCAAATCCCCTAGATTCAATAGCCCATGAATTTCATAGACATCATTTCCAGTTAGTCCTGTTTCTCGCATGAGCGTCTCTTTCACCAAAGACGCAGATAGATGATAAATTTCCATGCGCACAGGGGAACCACCCAAACGACGTTTGCGAAGTTCTGCCTCGATCGCCATCATCAAGTCATCGGCTTCATCTTCCTCAACGTCTAAATCTGCGTTGCGAGTCATTCGAAACACACAGTAATCTTGAACGTCCATCCCTTGAAACAGGGACTCTAGGTTATGACCGATGATTTGCTCAACCGGGACTCCAGCCCACACAGACGGTTTGCCTTTGAACTGTGGTCGAAGTTCTTTCGGCAAGGGAATAAACCGACCAGGAGGAACTTTGACGCGCGCAAACCGTTCCGCTTGTGTTGCGGGGTCTCTCATCGCTACAGCCAAGTTGAGACTGAGATTGGAGATATACGGAAACGGATGGCTGGGATCAACGGCTAACGGCGTTAATGCCGGAAAAATTTGATCGCGAAAATGAGCATCGACATAGTCTTGCTGAGCAGCATTGAGATCGTCGTAGTTCAACAAGAAAATCCCGTTCTCAGTCATTTTCTGACGCAGCACAGTCTCAAAGTGATCATGCTGTTCTGAAATCATGGGTTGCAGAATACTGGCAATATCATCCAGCTGCTCTTGGGGCGATCGCCCATCTGGAGTGAGTTTCCGCACACCCGCCTCGACCTGCTGTTTGAGGCCTGCCACTCGTACCATGAAGAACTCATCCAAATTTGACCCAAAGATCGCCATAAACTTTAATCGTTCTAGCAATGGCGTCCGTGAGTCCATCGCCTCATGCAAAACTCGACGATTGAATTCTAACCAGCTCAGTTCTCGATTAAAATAGTGCTGAGAATCAATGAGTTCAATGGTCTTAGAAAGATCGCTAGCCAAGATATCTTGGGTGGTAAACTCCTTTCGAGGTTGAGCAACAGGCTGGTTATTGGTGAGTTGGTCGTTAGAAGTTTGGGTCATCATGCTTATCCCGTGGGCACTGGCTACTGTTCAGGTGTGCGGAAACCCGGTTTCAATCGAGTGAACCTGGAAAGCCATGAGTGCTCCCCTGGTTTCTAGATTCACTCTATCGATAATCACCTACATTAGTGTCCGGGCTAATGTTTAAGGTTGATTTATGAGAGTGACATCTTTCGGTGACACTAATGGTAACGTTTCGAATCTGAAGTTATGAATTGCGTCCAAACACCTCTTCCTCCTGGCCAATCCACCATTCGCCAAGCTTCATCAGATCCAGATGAATATCATTGAGTCGCTGCATGTATTCATCTGGAGATAGATCGGTTTTGCTTTCTTTGAGCTTTTGAAGGCGCAATTGGATCAATAACCAGGGTTTGCATTCACCCTGCGTTTCTTCCATATACCGAGCAATTAAGTAGCTGTCCATATGCAGGTTTTCAACACCTTTAAGAGACGTCCTAAAACCATATGACAACACAATCTGCTCGTCTCCCCAGTGCATTATGTTACCTAAATGCGGCTATCATAGACCTTTGGTGTTACAAGCAAGACTATGGGCAGACAACGAGCACTCTTGGCTTTCATTGTTATCTTGGCATTGATGTTTGCCGTCATTATTGTAGTGACTCCAGTGCGACTTGGGTTGGATTTGAGAGGAGGATCTCAACTTACCCTGCAAGTAAAGACGACAGAAGAAGTTCCAACCATTACTGCTGAAAAACTATTGGCTGTTCAGCAAGTTGTCGAAAATCGAATCAATGGACTAGGGGTTTCAGAATCAGTTGTTCAAACCGTTGGGACGGATCAACTTGTCATTCAGTTACCTGGTGTGAGTGATCCTGAGCAAGCGGAACGTGTCCTGGGAGGAACCGCCCAACTCGAATTTCGTGAACAGCAGCGAGACACTGAAATCCAAGCTCTAGGTTTGTTTCTCTCTCAACGGCAAGCTGTAACGACTCAGATAGAGAACTTGCCTCCTGAGGAATATCAAGCACAGCTTCAGGAAGCCAATAATGCGATTGCAGCATTATTCCAGCCAGCCACAATTACTGGAGATAGGCTACGAAATGCGTCGACTCAGCCACTGCCAAGCGGAAACTTTTGGGAAGTAACGCTCGAATTCGATAATGAAGGGGGACGTCTGTTTGCTGACCTGACAAAAAACATCGCGGGAACAGGTCGGACGTTAGGTATTTTTCTTGATGATGTCCTGCTGAGTGCACCAACAGTAGGAATCACCTATGCTGAAACCGGAATTGTTGGTGGTCGAGCAAGCATTTCTGGTAATTTCACACCAGAGCAGGCTAGCGAGCTTGCGATTCAATTAAGAGGCGGTGCACTTCCGGTTCCCGTTGAAATTGTCGAAAATCGAACCGTCGGTGCAACATTAGGACAAGCTAGTGTGCGGCAAAGCCTCTACGCAGGTCTGGGTGGCCTAGTTCTTGTCTTGATATTTATGGTGGCGTATTATCGTTTGCCTGGGGCGATCGCCAACATTGCTCTCATCATTTATTCAATCCTGACCTTTGGCGTATTTAGTCTGATACAAGTTACTTTGACTCTTCCAGGAATTGCTGGATTCATTCTCAGTATCGGAATGGCTGTTGACGCTAATGTTCTCATTTTCGAGCGCACCCGCGAAGAATTGAGAGCAGGTCGCACACTTTATCGTTCTGTAGAATCAGGATTTTATCGGGCGTTCTCAAGCATCCTTGATAGCAACGTCACTACCTTAATTGTTTGTGGAGCACTGTTTTGGCTAGGCACAGGACTCGTAAAGGGATTTGCGCTAACTCTTGCGATTGGAGTCATCATTAGTATGTTTACAGCACTTACCTGTAGTCGCACCCTTCTCCTCGTTGCCCTCAGTATTCCAAGTTTGCGTAAGCCTGAGCTATTTTGTGCCAATTTGGATGCTATTAAACAAGCACCAACTCAAGCTTCTGGTAGTTGATGCGGTTTTGTTTATGTTGTGTTCTCTACTGGCCTGACGATTTGTCTGAGTATGTCTATGAAACTTCAAGTTACGCAACAGCGATCGCTCTGGTGGTCAATTTCTGCGGTTTTAATTGTCATCAGCCTCATCTCAATGCTGGTGTCTTGGCAACAACTGGGTGCTCCGCTACGGCCTAGCCTTGATTTTGTCGGAGGAACCAGAATTCAACTTGAGCGCGACTGTTCAGTTGAAGCCAATTGCGACGATCCTTTGAATGTTCCTGAATTGCGAGACATCCTAACTGACCAGGGGTATCCCAATAGTTCAATTCAAATTTTAGGGACGAGTAGACAAGGGTTTTCGATTCGGACATCAGATCTTGACGTCGACCAACGAACAACACTCCTTGATGCTCTCGAAACTGAAGTCGGAACGATTGATCCAAACACCACTCAAATAGACACAGTCGGCCCTACCGTCGGACGCCAGATTTTCCGGGCAGGATTGACGGCTCTATTGGTTTCTTTTTTTGGAATTACGGCCTATTTGAGTATTCGATTTCGGCTCGATTATGCCGTATTGGCTCTTGTAGCCTTAGCTCACGATGTCATCATTACAATGGGAATTTTTTCCATCTTAGGACTGGTCGCAGGACATGAAGTTGACAGTCTGTTCATTGTGGCACTGCTAACAATCGTTGGCTTCTCTGTGAACGACACCGTGGTCATCTATGACCGCATTCGAGAAACAAGTAAATTCAATCCAACAAAGGCCTTTGATGTCGTCGTTGATGATGCTGTTAATCAGACACTTAGCCGATCCATCAACACGACATTAACTACAACTCTAGCCCTTTTTGCTATTGTATTTTTTGGTGGAGAAACTCTAAAATTCTTTGCTATTGCTCTCATTATCGGCTTTATTCTTGGGGCATACTCTAGTATTTTTATTGCAAGCACAATGCTTTCATGGTGGAGAGAACGGTATCCAGCTCCTATAGATGTCGATTTAGCTAGGAGTGATGAGTTGCGTGAAACCATTAAAGATTCAACGCAATCTAAGGACGATATCATTGAAGCAAGTTTTGAAAGCGACTCTCCCCCTCCAGAACAAGTTTAATGATTATCTTCCGAAACATCTTCAATTATTAGATACAGCTATAGAAATAGCGTAACTACTCAGGCTGAGGAAGCGGAGATTGAGGATTGCCAGAAAAAAGGTCAATCAGAGCACCCATGATATTTCGTCCTTGTTTTCGTAATGTTGACAGGTAGCCACGAATCCGGCAGAACCGTTTAGCTCCATCCTCAGACCGGAAGCAGCCAGAAATTTTCTGCTTGAGTTTCATCATACGCAGATCTCGCTCGGATTGATTGTTGTCAAAGGGAAC
>JBCCWF010000110.1:0-15633 GCA_039194035.1 Cyanobacteria bacterium P01_E01_bin.6
TCACGATTCAGGTAAGTCATATTGACTGACAATGCGCTTTGCAAATTCAGGCACGTGCTCTTCCAGTTTGTTGGGGTGATTTCGCTTCATATAGAGATAGTTTCGGGTGAAATGAGAATCAATAGAGAAGCGGGCATATTCCAACCCCTTTGGCCCAATGCGCTCAATCACCACGCCCATGAGCTTCGCTGCCCACATGGGTAAGGTTACACCTTTGTCGTAGGCGGGAATGCTCTGCTGCACCGCCTGGTGGCGATCGCCCTGGGACATAACAGGTTGCGTCTCCAGCTGATCCATCACTAGATCGAGCATGTCTTTTCCTGTGTTGTTTCGCACCGTAATCCACTGCCAGCCAAAGGGTGCTCCCATATAGCCCACTACCAAATCGGCTAGTCCATTCACATAATCAAAACAGCTCATACACGATGGTGCGAATACATCTTTGAGTTTATTTGTTTTTAATCCAAAAAACGGAACGGTTTCGATGGAGCCGTCTTCGTGCTTGAAATGCACCCGAAAGTCTTGCATGAATTCGTAGTGAACAACGGTATCAGGCGATCGACTCGTTGTTTCAAGAAATTTTTGTAGCCCTGCACGACTCACATTATCAACGCAGGGTGTACCCAATACATACAGCTTGTCTAATCCCAACTTGTCTTCGACGGCTCGCAACGCTTGGATCTGGCATCCTACACCGATCACCAGCAACCGCTTCATTCCCGATTTCTCAATTTCTTCCAACACTGAAAGATTCGGTGACAGAGTGGGTTTATTCACGCGGGCTGCCAAAATCTCGTCCGCCGTTGTCGCAATCACTGGCATTGGCTGGAATCGATCTTCTTCCGTGTTTTGCACACAGACCACCCCTTCCACCCAGCCTTTTTCGAGCATGGCGATCGCTACACTGCTGACAATGCCCGTCCACTGCGCACCTTCAATGGGGGCTTGCTTTCGCGCTGCCATCATGTCGTGATGCACTCCAAAGTACATCTCATTAGGATTATCACTATCGCGCGATCGCCCATGGGCTTGTTCTTCCAAGGTTGGAAACTGCTGATTTAGAAACGCACACGCCTCCTTCACGTAGTGGATATAGTAGGTATCGCACAAGCCACAGTCACTGCATAGCTCTTTTGCAGGACGCACTTTTCCCCGTGCCAGCGCTTTTGCTTTGCGATGAGATCCAGAATCTTGAGACTGCTGAGGATAAACCGAGGTCATGCTAGGTCAAAATGAAGGAATGGATTTTACCTTACCGTAAGGCTCTGGGCGACTGAGCGTTTTCCACAAAAATGTTACGAAGTGCTGCGAAAATTGACACTATTGATGCCTGAATATTGGTAATTTTGCATGCGCATCAATAGTCACGACTTGGCAAAATTTACAGAGGAACCAGGGTTTGGGGCGCGCAACGCGCTCCCCAAACCCTCATTTTTTTATTGCAATTTTGAGAAGTTGGCCAAGTCATGAATATTCCAATTCCGCAATACGTACCTGGGCATGATAAGCTCAACCCTCAAAATCCTGTGACGGCGTCGCAGCGGTCGTTACAGGATTTAAAGGTCACGTTGAATGATGGCTACTGGCTACTGAATCCCTCAATGTAAGCCTGACACTCCGCTACAGCCAACTACCGACTAAGACATAGGCTGACCAAAATCGAGGGTGGTTGAAATTGGGATTGTTAAGCATCATCTCTTGGGCTAGGCGAACAGCCTCTGCACGGGAGATACCTGGCTGACCCAAATGCTTATAAAACTCACTCGTAAACGTTACGCTGGCTTCATCGTCCAAGCTCCAGAGAGATGCTAAGGCGCTGCGCGCTCCGGCGCGCACGGTTGTTCCGGCAATACCCAATACTTCGCGATCATCTCCTGTGGCCGTACGACAGGCACTCATAATCAGCAGTTGAATGGGCGCATCTGATACTTGGCGTTCGGTGCCAAACAGTTCGGATAGATCATCCAGGGCAACCTTGCCTTCGGCATCCAGAATAAAGGTACTTTCTCGATCGGCTCCAAATTGTCCATGGGTGGCAAGGTGAACGACCTGAAATTCACGATTATTGAATTCGTCGTTGAATTCTTTCCGCCTAAAACTATCTTCCCGAAGCAGTACCGATCGAATATCAGACTCTTGAATCATATCCAGTTCGGCCTTTACATTGGTGAGCCGAGCATAGGTATTCTGAAACTCAACTGGAGGGTCAACCAATCCGGCCGCTAGCACTCGCATTTTGCTGCGATCAAGCGATTGAATACCACTCACCTCTAGTCCAAGGACGAGGTCAACGGCATATTTCTGGACAACATATTGAGTCCCGTCATAGAGGGCTGCCATCGGTATATTTCGCAGCGACCCGTCTAAAACAAAGATTAAGGTTTCAATGTTGTTTTGAGCGAATTGCTCATCGGCTTGCCCAATCAGCCAATCATAGATGACCTTGCCTTTTTCCTCCACACGGCGATAGGTGTATAGTCCTTGGAGATCGCGGCGAAACTCTCTGAGATATGTTTCAACCTCCTCTTGAGGCATATAAACAGGGGCGTAGTGCATGAGGTCTTCGCTTTGAGGAAGCTTAACGAGTATTTCAAGACGATCCGCCAGAATAATCGGGTAAATTACTGCGGCTTGCTGGTTTTGTTCCTGAATAATGCTGTCAATTTGGAGCTTGGGTTCTAAACATGCCGACTGAAAGAAGTTCTCCAATTGAGCGACTTGGAGTGCTTCCATGACATCCCGTGCTCGACGGAGATTTGCTTGATCGGTCGAAAGTAAGGGTCTCTGCCCTGGCTCGCTCGCTCGATCTTGATTGGCCTCTGCTGGCTGTTCTCCAGGTCGAAGTAATAGATCGACATACTCTCGATAGACGGGTTCAACGCTTTTTCGGAAGGAAAACTTGATGTCAGCATTGGCGGCAGCCAGATCAGACCGTAACAATTGCAGGGTGTTAAAGGCTTCGGAGTAAGCGGACAAGGCATTGTCATACTCTCCTGATTCTTTCAAGACCTGCCCTAACTGCCATTGCCATCGATAGGCGATATCTTGAGCATTAATCGATTGAGCCAGTGCTAACGCTCGACGGGTTAATGTTTGCGATTCATCCCACTGAGTTGTTTTTTCGTAGAGTTCTCCTAAGTGACCAAGGGCAAACGACTGGGCTCTTGAATCATTCAACTCAACGGCCTGTTGATAAGCATTGGTCAATAATTGGGCAATTTCTGACCAATCTACGGTGATCTGAGCACGCTCATTTTTCAGCTGAACCAGACTCTGAGCATAGTTCACTTGGGCATATACAGCAGGGCGTCCTGGAGGTAATGCGCTTAACTGTTGTCCGATGCCAGGATAAAAACGGATGGCCTCGTCCCAGTTTTCTACCTCAATGAATAGACTCAACACATTGAGTGCCGCCTGAGTTTGAATGATTGGGCGGTCAGACTGGGCTGCGGCTTGTCTGTAATAGGTTGCTGCAGAGTCCGTTAGGGCTTGACTCTCACTGATTTGAGCATGACTGGGTATGTATGATGTAGAAAATAAGTCGATACCTGCGCGACTTGCATTTCCCAGGCTGAGATAGGTTTGGGCGATCGCCTCTGAGTCATCTAGCGCTAGGGCGATCGCCAAGCTCGCTTCCAAGGCTTCTTGGGCATCACTTAACTTCCCAACGACACGCTGAGCTTCTCCCAAACTCCGTAGAGCAGCCGCTTTTTCTAGAGAATCAGGCGTATCGAGAAAATTATTTTGTAAGGTTTGCAAAAGGGCGATCGCCTGTTGATAGAATCCAAGACTCTGGAGTGCCTGAGCCTGATTGACTCGACCCATGGCAGCACGGGCAGATAGCCCAATCTCATCAAAAACTTGAGCTGATGTTTCCCAAGCCTCGACCGCCGACTCTCCATCTCCAACTGCCAAGTAATAGCTGCCTTGCACATCCAATGCCTGAGCCAAGACACTGCCCTGATCAGGAGCCGAACGCGCATCATCTGACTGAAGAATGGACATGGCCTGACCGATGGTTTCATCAGCGGCTTGCCAATCTCCAAGTTGCTGATAAGTCAGAGATAAATTGCTAAGCATCACCGCTTGCCCAACCGGATTGCTTTGAGATGCCTGTAGTGCCTCTGTTAATCGAGCCACCACTTGCTCGTAGTTGCCATCGGCATAGAGCTGTTGGGCATCTCGATTAGCCCGCTGTGCCACGGTTACTGAAGAATTCGTGTTGTTGGGTCGCTGGTTATTGGGTCGCTGGTTATTGGGTCGCTGGTTATTGGGTATGTGAGCGGCGCTATTGGTGGCGATCGCCCATCTCCCCGGATCCAGCGAATGACCAGACACAACATCCATGACCGTAGGCTGAGATGTCGGTAACGATGGAGGAGGAGACGCTACTGTTGACGACATGGCTCCCCAAGCAGCATGATTCCAATGACTAGAGGCGACACACATGATTGCAGCGAAAAGGGCGATCGCCCCTAAGCGCATGAGAGAGGTCAAGCGTTTAGGGATTCTCCATCCAGGTCGTTCAGACTGTCGCATAGGCCGCATAAGCATGATGTTTCTTGGAATTCGGATGTGCTGTCAGAGTATCGTGGTTTAAGAATCGGAGTGTTGAACTTCGGAGTTGGATACGCAATTGGCGGACAGGATACTCGGCTGAGATGACGTCGATTGAGCGGCCACTTGAGCCATCAACACGGTCTGTCCCAATTGATTTGTCTGCCAGCCTTGGGCTTCGACAATGGCCATTGAGGTGTTGGGTGATAGGCCGTTGGGCGATGGATGCAACGAAAAATTTTCTTCTCTAGAGTCTTCATTCCCAGGCAAGTCTCGCTCCACCCACGGCGTCATCGGACGACTGCCATTGATGGGGTCATCGGGATCAATCGGCAATCCCCCCCGACCTGTAAACACAAACTCACTCCGTCTCCCCGATTCGGCATCCAATCGAGCACTACAGACCGATGCCAAGGTTGGAGTGTCTTCAAATGCCGATGGCAGCTCAATATTGCCTTGAGATGGATCTACATCTGGCGTATTTAATACAATCTCGCCACTGAGTCCTGCCCCTGTCTGGGAAACAGCCGTGATATCGCTGGTGGGGACTTGCCGTGGGTCGAGGTCACCTTCAACATCTGTACCCAGTAGTTCCACTAAGTCTTCGCGTGTCCGCTCGATGAGTCCGAAAATTCCTGTGGACGCCGTAATCGTAATCGTGCCGCCGTTATTATTCACAGAGTTCGCGGTAATATCGCTGTTCCCTAACGTCTCTGCAACCACTACATCGGCGGCAACCGCAATATTTCCCCCATTGCCACCAGAACGTCCCGTCGGCACGGCACCCGCGTCAGTTAGAATTTGGCTGCTATTGAGCAAGACCAATACGCCTTCAGTCAGGGGGAGGGTCAATGTAATATCTCCACCATTGCCAAAATCGGTTGTGTTGTCTTCAGCTTGAACTTGCAGGCGTGTTGAATCATCGTCGATATCTAGCGCTTCACTGCTGATTTCGCTAGCGTCCAGAAGAATCGAGACATTTCCCGTAATCGTGATTGCTCCTGAATCTCCGGTGGGAGTGTCTGTGTTTGCGGTCGAAAGCGTGCTGTTCACAATCTCAATAGTCGCAGGGGGCGTCTCTCCACCGATTACAATATTGCCGTTGGTGCCTTCGCTAGAAACGGTGCTGCTGCGAATCAGAATACTTTCTGAGGCATCCATGTCGATGTCTCCAGCCAGTCCATTTGCATCACTCAAAATACGGGCATTATTGAGTACGAAAATACGGGAACCAGCCTGGATAAAAACCTCACCTCCAGTGGCGGTGGGGGCGCCAGTTGTCGTGTCCGTGTCGTTCGCAATACTGCTAACTTGGCTATTATTGACGGTCACCTGTCCCTCAGAGCCATTCGTCCGAAAGGAAATAGAACCACCGACGGGGTTATTTCCTTCGGCATCGGTACGGATGCGGCTGTTGTTGTCGATTGATATGTCTCCGGTATTGGATTGGATATCAATGGTGCCTGCTTCTGCTTCGTCTCCTGATGCTGTTGCGATCACCCGCGCATCACTCACTGTGACGGAACCCGTTGATGAACTCAGAAAAATGTTGCCGGTATTACCCGAGTCACCAGGATTGCCAAATGTGGAAGCACTGATCGCTCGAAGATCACGGGATGTTCCGTCTGATCTGCTCTCGGTTGCCGAACCTGCCAACATGATGTTATCTCTTGCGCTGAACTGGATGAACCCCGCGCCACCTTCATCACTACCCGCAAAACTGCTCCCTTGGAAGTCACTCAAAATCGAGCTTTCAGAGATGGAGATACCTCCATTGCTGGCAGAGAAGGTAATGTCCCCAGCGAAGCCATTCCCTTCCACACTGGTAATGACTTCGGCGGCATTGCTCAAGAAAATTGAGCCTTGTCGGGCTTCCAGCTTAATTTCCCCAGCATCGCCGCTTGTACTGCCATTGAAACTCGTGGCGCTGATGGTTGTATCGATTCCGTCTGCCGTTCCATCCAGAAAAACGTCATTTCTAGCACGCAATTCAATGAACCCAGCTCCTCCATCACTGTCCACTCCATCAACAAACCCAGTATCTAAATCACTGGTGATGGAGCTATTGCGCAAGATGACATCATTCCCTGCACGCAGAAGGATATCGCCTGCAAATCCGCTGCCATCTACGTTGGTCGTGAGCTGAGCATTTTGTCTCAGAACAATAGATCCAGACAACGATCGAAGAATAATTTCTCCATTGTTATCCGTAGCAGCACTCCCCCCATCATTAACGGTTTCAGCACTGATGGTGCTGCCATTCCCCAGGATGATATCGTTCTCGCTTCGAACCCGAATTCGTCCAGCTCCACCTTCGCTGTTGCCAGAGAAAGAATCTCCAGCATTACTTAACAAGGTGCTTTGATTACGGATGCTAATGCGATCGCCCGCTTCTAGGTCAATGTTGCCTGCAAAACCGCTGCCCTCTGCAACTGTGGATATTGCCGCACGATTTAATAAAATCGACCCTTGTTCGGAGGTGATGGAAATGTCTCCTGAGGTCGAGTTGTCAGCGCCTCCAATACTCTCTGCGCTGATGCGGCTGCCGCTGGCGACGGTCACGTCATTCATCGCGTCTATCGTGATGAAGCCAGCACCACCAGCATCATCGGTAAACCCCTCCTCTGCATCACTTAACACCGTGCTGCCATTGCGAATGTCGATGCGATCGCCCGCTTCTAGGTCAATATCGCCGGCAAACCCTCCACTGAGAGCACTCGATGAAATCTCAGATGCTTGCAGAGAGATAGAACCATTCGTGGTACGAACAGTAATGTCTCCAGCATCACCACTTTCACCAACATCGACTCCCGAACCATCTGATGTAACGATCGCATTCGTTAGCGTAATATCGCTGCCTGCGATGAGGTCAATGTCACCAGAAAAGCCCGTAAACGAAATATCGGCAGAATCACCGCTGTTAATCTCGCTCCCATTTAGAACGATGCGATTTCCCGCATCCACGGAAATATCGCCTCCCTCACTACTGATGCTTCCGGGAGTAATGTCACTGCCTGCAACCAAGTCAACATTGCCTCCTGCACTGTTGATGGTTGCGAGGGTGATGGCATCGCTTGCCGATAGGGCAATATCGCCTCCGTCACTGTTAATTGTTCCTGCGGTGATGATGGCTCCCGTAATCGTGATGTCGCGCCCTGCCAAAACAATGGTGTCATTGGTGTCGAGAGTGATAAAGGAACCCGCTCCATCGGCATCAGCATCGGCTGTGACGGTGACGCTGCCTATCTCAACAACTGGCAAACTAGAACCATCTGGCCCGGATAGATCCAGTTCATCGTCTGCCAAATCATTCAGCGTAATGTTATTCGTTGCTTCCAACACAATATTGGCATCGCGCGCTAACCCTTCTAGGGTTTCTTCAGAAATAGAGAATGTTTCGCCTGGACTGTCCTCTGCCTGAATTTCGTTGTTATCAATGAGTTCTATATCATTCAATCCACCATCACCATTCACGATAGTGATGTTTTCAGGGTCGAGTAATAGCGTTCCGAGCAATCCCTGTGGCGCACTGAGGTTTGCCTGTCCAGCAAATACGAGGTTTTGTTTGCCTGATACTTCAGCAAACCCTCCGTTACCGACCTGCATTCCCCCGCGCGCGGAAACAGTGCCATAAAACTGAGTGAGGCCATCTGCCCAAACAACAATATTTCCTCCGTTTCCAGCGGTGAGAGCATCTGCCTGTAAGACGACCCCTGGAGCGACAGCTGTTTGCTGAGCGTTAGGCAAGGGGCCGAGTCCTCGAAGATTGCCTCCAACAAAAATATCGCCGCCCCCTTGAGCCGCCGACACATTAAGGTGAGCGCCACCCAAGAGATTGACCTGATTCCCCAGCACCTGAATGGTTCCCCCAGGTGCTGTTAACGTCCCGGTAGTGGTGGTGACATCGGCTGCCAAGCTCAAGGTCTGCCCCGGATCAACCGTTAAATTTGCTGCGTTGGCGATCGCCCCTTGGTAGTTGGTGCCGTATTGCAGCCCTGGAGATAATGCAACGGTCAGCAGGGGAGCCGCCGCTGGGTTCACAGCGCTGAATTGACTCCCATCTGGAAAATCGAATCGATCGGCTGTACTCGCCACGAATGACCCTCGAATGTCTAAGGTGGCATTCTCTCCAAACACAAATCCATTCGGGTTTAGTAAAAAGAGGTTGGCATTGCCCAAAACTCCCAGCGTGCCCAAGATATCGGATACATCGGTGCCGGTCACCCGCCCCAAGATGTTTTCGATGTCAGACGGATTACTGAAATAAGCTCCGCGCCCATCTTCCACATTAAATTCTAGGAAGCTGTGGAATAGATTGTCACCTCGAATGGCTCCGCCATCAATACGATGGCCTCCGCGATTTCTGATATTGGCAGGTACAACCTGTGAGGACTCGTTTCCAAGGGTCGTATCTGGGGTAATTTGAGCCACCGCAGGAGCACCGACTAATCCAAATCCCGCGCTTGTACAAATACCGGTACAAAGAGCGGTGATAGGAACGGTCATCGCGACACGGCAATATCTCAGTGAGGGCATCGTCCATTTTTGGGGGTCATACAACATGCGCAGAACAAACCAATGCTTTGACAACAAACACATCTGTGACCAGAGTGCCCACATGACTGACGAACTCTAACGATGGGGCGTCAGTGCCCGTTCATTCTATCGGGATACAGATTTTCCCTGTGGTTGCTGTTGATGAATCGACATAAGTGGATAGGCATCAATAAACTCACTTTAAAAACATGGGGAGCGCCCCTCCGGGGCACTCCCCATGTTTTTAGATTTTCAGTTTAATAACGCCAAGCTACTTAGAGCACTCGCCATACTTGAGTTGAGTCAAAAACTGATTCAAGTTCGGTTAGGACATTGCTATTGTGATAAATGCGTCGCACAACCTATGAATTTGTTTGCGTTAGCCTTTAACCCGCTGTTCAACCCATTGCATGACCTGAACGCCAAGTTGCACGTCGCTGAGGCGGTCGATTTCACGAATCCCAGTCGGGCTGGTGACATTCACCTCCGTTAGGTAGCCTCCAATGACATCCAACCCCACAAACATCAAGCCATCTCGACGAAGGGCTGAAGCAACAACGTTGCAAATATGGCGATCGCGCTCAGTCATGTCGACCGCTGCAACGCGCCCCCCTACAGCCATATTTCCGCGAAAATCTCCCCCACTAGGAATCCGGTTCACGGCACCAATGGGATCACCATTTAGCATAATGATTCGCTTGTCTCCCTCACTCGCTGCCGGGAGAAATTTTTGAATCATGATGGGAAGCTGATTGTATTGCGTACTGACTTCCACCAATGAATTAAAATTGCGATCGCCCGCTTCGATAAACAAAATCCCTTCGCCGCCTTTGCCTCCCAGAGGCTTCAGTACGGCAGCTCCATGCTGCTTAACAAATTTGCGAATCACCTGTTTGTCTTGGCTAACAATGGTTTCAGGAATCACGTCCGTGAATTGGAGCGCATACATTTTCTCATTTGCCAGCCGGACGCCATTCGGCGAGTTTATGACCAGCGTCTTGGCCGGATCAACGTAGTCAAGAATATAGGTGGTATACAAGTAGGCTGTATTCACAGGGGGATCAATGCGCATGAAGACAGCATCCATTGAATCTAGGGACATTGACGTGCGATCGCCCAGTGTGAACCATGGTTGAGTCACAACCCAATGTCCATCTTCTAGTGCAACTGGCTTCAGAGTCACAGTCGCCACCATTCCCCATGCTTTTCCACCCGCAACCCAGAGGTGTTTAGCCTCTGCGATCCATACCGAATGCCCGAGAGATTGAGCCGCTTCCATGAGTGCAACGCTGGTGTCGTGTCCAGGATCAAGCGCCGTAATCGGATCAATGATAAATAGATAGTTCAACGGGATACCTTCTGTCTGAATACTTTCTTCTCACAATGGCAACGGAGAAATAAGGATTTGGGGCGCGCAACACGCGCCCCAAATCCTTATTTCTCTGTAAACGTTTCCAAGTCGTACCAACAAACGTCGACATTCAATCCGACTGTCATTTCAGGCATTGCTGATTTGAAGAATGGCTTTCGGATAGGCATAGCATTGTCCATCGGTGTGCACTTAACCCAAAAAAATCAGGTAACGTCAGGCTCTGAGCGATACCCGATATCCCTATCGGAGGGGGGCTGGGGGGAAGCGGGTCGTTCCCCAGCAGGGGTTTGGGGGCGAATGCCCCCAAGGACGGGGGTTTTGGATTGCCTGGAACCTCTATGAATCAGGGCCTTGAAGCTTCAGTTCACTCTAATGCTCAGAATCCTGTCTTAAAATACAAGCCTCAGAACCTACGCGCTTCATACGATGCTTGGAAACTTGGACGATGCTTACAAACTTGGAATAATTTTGTGCAAATGCACTTGTACAGAATTACTCCGTTGCGTAAGGCTTGAGCTAGATCAATCGTAAGTAGACATCAATCTAGAAACAGCAGTTTAAGCAGACTTCGCTTCAAGCAATAGGTTCAACCGACCCTGACGCTCAAGATCATGAATCTCATCACAGCCGCCAATATGCTTATCATTAATAAAAATCTGAGGAAGCGTCCGTCGTCCACGAGAACGTTTCGCCATCAAATCGCGAGCAGCTTCATCTCCATCAATACAATACTCCGTGAATGCAACGCCCTTCTTATTCAATAGTGCTTTCGCACGAACGCAAAATGGACACATGCTCCACGTGTAAATTTCGACGTTAGCTGCCATCATCGCTATCTCCGCAAAATGTACGATACACGTTCTAGTGTAATGAGTTTGGCATCCGCTATGGTCAGGGTTTTGCCACAGGAAGCATTCTAGTCGATAGACGTTCCTTTATCTCGTTTTAGAACTCTACATTCGGATAAAGTTCTATCTCAGAACGCTGAACCCAATCATCACCGACTCGAATCGTGAGATCCGATCCCAAGTCTCCAGTTGACGCAGGAATAACACGTCCAATGCCCAATACATCTTCCAATGCTTCTGCACCTCGAAGATGACCATTTTGAACAATGATCTGGGTCTGGGTCTGATGCTCGGGCCAATCTTGAATCGCATAGACCTGAGTTAATCCTTGTTCACGGAGGTAGCCTACGACTTGCCGAGCCACTTGGGGAGTCGTGGATGCATTCTGCACCGCAATTCGCAATCCACTCAGCGATCGCCCGACCTGACGATTTGTGACCTCTCCAGAACGAAAATCATCGGAACGAAAATCATCCAACCGATTTTGATCGCTGGCATAGGTCACAGGACTGACACCAAAGTAACTATCGAGGATGCGACTGACGCCCGCATCATCCATCAGCCAATAGCTGGCGACATACTCATCGCGCGTGCTAAACGTGCCGGGCAACATTACCATCTGGAGAGAATCGCGCTGTATATCCAGGCCAAACGTTGCTAGGGCAAGCAGCTCCTCTGAGGATAGATTCGTGTCAATATGAGTGTCTAGCAGTTGAAGAACTTGAGGAATTCGAGGGATCATCGATGGACTGATGAAGCGATCGCGCAAGGCATGAATCAATAGTTGCTGTCGCTGAACTCGGCCAATATCTCCATTCGCGTCACCACGAAAACGCGCAAACTGCTCAGCCTCTGCACCATCCAAAACCTGTAACCCCTGTTCTAGGTCAATGGTGAGGTCTTGCGTTCGGTCAACATAATACATCCGACTAGGGACGAAAATCTCAACCCCTTCTAACACATCAACCAATTCTCGAAATGCATCTGTGCTAAAGCGAACATAACGATCAATGGGAATATCATTCAAATTATGACTCACGACATCCGCTGCAAGTCGTGGCCCACCTATCGCATTCGCATGATTGATTTTGGAGACCCCCCGTACGCCGGGAAAGCTAACCTGAGTATCTCTGGGAATGGATAACATGCGCACAGACTGATCATCAGGATTCACCTGAACCAGCAGCATCGTATCACTGCGTCCTGAAAAAAGAGCTTCATCACCGACGTCAGCACCCGGCACCCGATCAATTCCCATTACCAAAATATTGATAGGTCGTGTGATCGTATGGCGAACGCCTTTCCGAAGCAGGTCAGTGAGTGCAGGGTTTTGAGCCGTTTCCTGAGGCGCCATCTCTTCCGGAAGCGGAACGAACAAGGCAACATACGTTCCAGCAATAGCAGATGCCACAGCCGTCATACCGACCCCAAGTACTATTCCTAAGTCTCGCAGCCATGAACGCCTAGGCTTGTCGGAATCTGCCGGAAGACTATGGCTCGTCAGAACATTGTTGGTTGACTCAGCATCGTTGACACACGTCTTCAATGAATCATTTGCATGATTCGGCAATAGTTTGCTGTTTCGCCGCATCCGATCTACTCCGTCTCACACCACGAAAACTCGAACCTTGATCCACCAATGTGTCTCAATGCTGACAAATCGGGGAACACACACTCCTTTGAATCGAAGCCCACACGCTGTTCAACCTAGACGATGTCTAGGTTGGGAACGATAGTTCCCAATAGGGTTTGGGTTTAGCAATCTACAGTTGACACCGAGAAAGTGACATTTTTTAATAATTGCTTAATTCTCATTAATATAGTGGATTAACTTCGCTTTGTGCTTCTCCCAATGGTCAGAAAATACAATGGCTCCCTCTGAGAATTCCCCAAATTCCTATGGATGTGTCTTGACTTGATAGGTCTTGACTGTTGTTTTCATGATCATTAATTAGAACAGATCAGAATGGTGACGTCTGTGCTCAGACTACCCATTTCCCAATTGGCGGCAATCGAATGTGTCGCGATCGCCAAGATGCGATCGATCCCAATCGATCGCATCTTGGCGATGGCCTACATATTGCTGAGCAATGCTGACACAGCCGAGAACCAGGCCTCTGACTTATTCGACCGTGACACTTTTCGCCAAGTTCCTGGGCTGATCCACATCCAGTCCTCGACGGGCCGCAATGTGGTAGGCCAACAATTGCAAGGGCACTGCCGTCAAAATAGGCGACAGCAACTCATCTGTTTCCGGTACCGGCAAGAGTTTATCAAACGTTTCCTTGGCGTCTGTATCGTTCATGCTGACAACACCAATAAGCTGAGCATCCCGTGCTTTTGCCTCTTGCGCATTTGACAGCACCTTCTCATAGACGCTACCCGGAATGGCGATCGCCACCACGGGCACCTTCGAATCCAGCAATGCGATAGGGCCGTGCTTCATTTCCCCAGCCGGATAGCCCTCCGCATGAATGTAGCTAATCTCCTTCAGCTTTAACGCACCTTCTAGGGCAATTGGGAAATTTACGCCTCGTCCCAAGAAGATGAAATCGGTGGTTTCAGTGTACTCATGGGCAAGCTCCTCGGCGACACGATCTTGAGCTTCTAAGTTGTTTTCGATGTGCGAGGGGAGTTTATGCAGCTCTGTTAATAGCGTGTCAATGCGTTCTGGGGTGATGGTTTTGCGCCGATAGGCTAGATCAAGGGCCAGGCAGTAAAACGCGACGAGTTGAGCTGTAAACGTTTTGGTCGCAGCAACACCAATCTCAATGCCAGCATAGGTATCAATCAGGCAATCAGCCAAGCGAGCTAGGGTGCTGTGGGTGCGGTTGGTGATGCCCAGTAGCCGAGCGTGGTAGTCGGGAGCAAGCTTGGAACGGCGATCGCGTTCAGTCGTGAGAGCAGAAAGCGTGTCTGCGGTTTCTCCAGATTGCGTCACCCCGATGGTCAGAGTATTCGGTGTGAGCGGTGGGGGAGCATAGCGGAATTCTGACGCATAATGCACTTGGGTTGGAATGCCTGCAACCTGCTCTAGCACATATTTACCGACCAAGCTGGCGTGCCAACTAGTCCCACAGGCAATGATTTGAATCTGACTCAAGTCTTTATAAATGCTGTCAGAAAGCCCTAGGTTGATGGGATCTTCTACGGATTCGATCGTCCAATTATCATTGAGATAGGCATCGAGACACGACCGCACAACACCCGGTTGTTCGAAGATTTCCTTCAGCATGAAGTGGCGGAATCCGTGCTTGTCGATAGCAACCGCAGTTCCTGTCAACATGTACGGCTGTTTTCGAATGCGATCGCCCTGAAAATCGTAAACCTGGACGCCCATGGGAGTGAGTGTCGCCATTTCACCATTCTCTAGAGTGACGACCGTTTGGGTGTAAGGCAGAATGGCTGGAATGTCAGAGGCGCAGAAAAATTCTCCTTGCCCAAAGCCAATTACCAACGGCGCTGAATCTTGACGGGCTATGACGATCTCATCGGGATAATCGATGCTGAGGAGGGCGATCGCAAATGAGCCATGTAATTGAGGGACAACCCGACGAACCGCTTCGGAGAAAGGCGAAAGAATCTGCTGGGCTTCTCCGCTGGCTTGCATGGCGCTTAGCGTCTCCGCAACAAGGTTGGGAATGACTTCAGTGTCAGTTTCCGTGTAAAACTCATAGCCTCGCTGTTTGAGAGAGACACGCAAGTCTCGATAATTCTCAATAATGCCGTTTTGCACCACCGCTACACGCCGATGCATATCGAGGTGGGGGTGGGCGTTATGCTCTTCAGGCTTACCGTGGGTCGCCCAGCGGGTATGGCCAATGCCGATGCGAGCTGGATCTTCGATGCCCTCCATTTTTTCTTGGAGGTTTTGCAACTTTCCCTTGGCTCGAACACAGTGGAACTCACCTTCAAAAATCGTGGCAACCCCAGCAGAGTCATAGCCGCGATATTCTAGCTTGCGCAAACCGTCCAACAGCAGCCCACTCGCTGCTTGAGTTCCGATGTAGCCTACAATTCCACACATAAATTACCCTCACATGGTTGGGGTGGTTGCACCAAGTTCACATGTAAACCTTGCCAAGTCGTGTTCACAACATACCGTGGGCATAGCCCATGATTCAATGATTGACAATCTGAACTGACAGTACTTTACAGTCGTTGTTCCCAAAATCCGAATCGAGGTTCGAATAACGTAAGTGGCTAGCCATCATTAAACGTATCCTCACCCAACCCCGTGGGCCCCCCCCAACGGGGCGGGCCGGGGGGGGGGGGTTGTGGTTTAATTAATGAAAGGACGGAAGAAAAAAGAACAAAAAA
>JBCCWF010000111.1:0-15610 GCA_039194035.1 Cyanobacteria bacterium P01_E01_bin.6
GGTGTGGGTTCGCCTCAATGAGTTGGCCCAGCAGATGGGGCAAACCATTTACCAACTCAAGCATGGGCTGCTCGACCACTATCTCTGTCAGCAACTCAAACAGCCTTCTCTGTCCATGGCTGCTGCGTAAGTCCTAATTTATTCTACTTGGTGATCGTGACGATCGTTCGCATCTTGCACTTTTGCCGGATAGCTTCTCTAGTCGTATTGAGATTTCTGGTAAAGGTTTGAAAGATTTAGTTGCCAACTATCCCTACATTTTTGAAGTTAGTGAACCAGATCAGATTGCTGAACCCTTAACTGAACGTACTGTAGAAACAACGGATCAATCTTCATTTACGCTTGATCCTCCGCCACCATTAGCTCCAAAAGTCTGCATCATTGACAGTGGCATCCAGGAAAGTCATCGTTTCCTGCGTGCCGCTGTAGATAGCAACAACTCGCGATCATGGGTTCCTGGTGAGACTGATCAAAAAGCAGATCGTGTATCAGGTGGTGGTCATGGTACACGGGTCGCTGGAGCAATTTTGTATCCTCGGGCAGTTCCGCGTATTGGTCGGCAAACAGCAATCTGTTGGCTTCAAAATGCTAGGGTTTTAGGACAGAATTGCAAGTTCTCAGACAAGCTGTACATACCAGAAGTCTTAAATGACATTTTAGATTTCTATCATTCCCAAACAAGTACTCGAATTTTTAACCACTCGATTAATAGCTCTGCCCCGTGTCGAAGAACTTACATGAGTGCTTGGGCTGCTGAGATAGATTATCTTACTTGGCAAAAAGATATTCTATTTATTGTTTCAGCCGGAAACCTCCCTATAGTTCGACTTCCAGGGCTCAGTATAACTCGAAAGACTCTCGTAGAGCACTTTCAAGAAGAGTGCGGATATCCAGAGTTTTTATTGCAGGATTCGGCTCGTATCGCTAATCCTGCCCAAAGCTTTCAAGCTTTGACTGTCGGCTCAATCGCCCATTTTACTTATAATCGCCCACCGACGACTTCTGTAGCATTGCAAGATTATCCTTCAGCATTTTCCTGTACAGGCTATGGCATTTGGGGGTCGATAAAACCTGAAGTCGTTGAGTACGGTGGCGATCTAGTTAAGGATGAAGGGAATCCGCCCAGCTTTTCTACGCCTACAGATGTTTGTCCTGAGTTAGTAAGAACAACAACAAGGGGAGCTCCAGCAGTTGCATCAGATAATATTGGCACTTCTTTTGCAGCACCTAAAGTGACTCATATTGCAGCAGCTTTAGCCTCTAATTTTCCGCAGGAAAGTTGTTGCTCTATAAAGCTTTGATTGTTCAGTCAGCGAGGTTACCTGCATGGGTTAATAATGAATCTGATCTTTCCTCAGCTATTCGTATGATGGGGTACGGTTTGCCCAATCTTGAACGTGCGCTTGGTAATTCACCTAATCGTGTGACATTGATTACAAGTGGAGATAATCTCATCCAAGCGCGGCAAGCACATATTTATCAAGTAGGTATTCCAGAAGAACTGCAATCTCCAGCAGAAGCTTTCGATATTCTTGTTGAGATTACGCTTTCTTATAAAGCCGAACCACGTCGAACACGGCGTAATAAACGTAAATATTTATCTACTTGGTTACATTGGGAATGTAGCCAAAAAGAAGAATCACCGGATAAATTTTTAGCTAGAGTTCTTGAAAAATACGAAGCCTCTGAAGATCAAGAAGACGGAACTGGATTATTCGACTGGACGCTTGGGCAGCAGAAAAATCATAGTAGGCTGGTGAAAGACTCTTCTAGAGGAGTGGGGACAATTCAGAAAGATTGGGCTATAGTCAAATCTTTCGACTTGCGAGACACCTTCTGTGTAGCAGTTGTAGCTCATAAAGGCTGGAATAACGATCTAACAGCTCAAGTGCCTTATGCTCTAGCTGTTAGTTTTGAACTTATCAATTCGGAAGTTCCTATTTACAATTCATTTGCCCAAGCTCAAACGCCATTACGAGTACAACAGCAAGTTCAGGTATAGTTAATCCTGGTAAACCCCCGGCTTTGCCGGGGAGACTCTCAAAGTTTGACAGTAACGGGAATATAGAAAAAGTCTCTTGAGCATGAACAAATTGCGTGCTCACGCAAGGAGACTTAAATGAAAGATATTCGCAGTCTAAGTCACACCCGATGGGAGTGTAAATATCACGTGGTGTTTATCCCAAAGTATCGACGGAAGATTCTGTATTATGAGCTGCGCCAACATTTGGGAAGCATCTTTCACAAGTTAGCCGGGCAAAGGGACTGCCAGATAGAGGAAGGCCACTTGATGGTAGATCATGTGCATATGCTCATCTCGATTCCGCCCAAGCACTCGGTCTGCCAAGTTGTCGGATACATCAAAGGAAAAAGTGCGATAGCGATTGCTCGTACGTATTTGGGAAAACGACAGAACTTTACAGGGCAGCAGTTCTGGGCTCGGGGATACTTTGTATCGACTGTGGGGCGAGATGAGGAGGTCGTTCGACAATGTATACGAGATCAAGAAAAGGAGGATGCGCGATTGGAGCAATTGAAGCTGTGGCAGTAAGCTACAGGTAGAAAGCCGCTTTGAGCGGCTCCCATATTCTAAAGCCTCCGGCTTTGCCGGAGGATATTTACTCTTGCTGAAAGGTAATGTTCTAAGCCTTGCAAATATGCCATAAACACTTCGTTGGTGCGGACGATACAGAGGGTATCGATTGGTGTTCTAGGTTATCTGCCGCCGCACAACTTCACCGTTAGTTCTTCAAAAGTTTGATTTGCAATGAGAGCTTTGGGGGATCTTTAACGGTCTTGATTTTACGAGAAGTTGCTGCCTTGAATCAGGGGAAATGAGCGCCGTCTCAGCCCTAACCTCCTCTGCCGTGGTTTAGCAGTGTCTCATTTCAAGCGTTTGATTGAGGATCTGGCTTTTGATATGTCTACCCCAGCCTATCAAGAGCTTTGTGAAATTTTGACTCGAATGTTGAGGTATGCCGAATATCCCGATGAGGATATTGAAAAATTTCTGACCGCTCACGGTCGAGATGCTGCTGTTTTACCACCCCATGAAGTCGCATCAATCATCGCACCGAGCGATTTTAATTCCCCGGTATTGTTCTTGCAGACTCTTTTTATGCATGCTTGGTATACACAGCGGACATCGCTAGATTAAAAGTCTTCAATAGCTGCCTAATAGTGCTGTTACTTACCGAGTCTGTCAAGCTGGTTGGGTGAGTCCGAGACTTTAGTGACGGCGGATGAACAAGGGATGTTAATGCAATTCAAACACTTTATCGACGCACTAATATGGGATTTATTGTTTGAAACTCATTCCGGTTTCTGAATCATGCGCTCCCATCGACGCTGCTTCGCTTTGGGGTCAATGCTTAGCAATCGCACATATGCGCCAGGATGATTGGCCAAAAACTGCTCTACCTCGTTTATTACTTGAGCCTCATGGGCGCTCGAAATCGTTGGGCCACTCTGCCAAGAGCCCGCCTTAAATCGGCGCGCATCGGCAAATTCCAGGCCAATATGGTGGCCCTGGCGGAGTTGTTGCCGGATGATGTCTATGATATCTGTCTGTAATGGGTAAGTCGACTTGCCATTTTGAGGTATCGATCGCGAGCCATTACTGGAGACCGGATTCTGCAAAGAGGTGTCGCAGGTGCCATCCTTCGCACAGCGATACCCGGCCCGTAGGGCTTGATTAATTTCGACCACGTGGTGAGAGAAAGTGCGATCGCTCTCGTTAGCATCCGGTAGCCGATCAGCCGCCTGTTGGGTCGTAATCACCGCTCCTGATGGTACATACTTTCCGGGAGGAATCTCCACATCCTGAATCAGGGCATGCATCATCACAATGCATCCGTGGCCTACCTGAGCGTTGAACACCGTCGAGCGAAAACCAATAAAACATCCATTCCCGACGTAAGCGGGGCCGTGGATCAACGCCATGTGAGTAATACAGGTGTCGTGGCCAACCCACACTGAGTAAGCTTGCTGGTCATCCCCCAAGACGCGCCCTTGCTCTAGCCCATGGATGACCACACCATCCTGAATGTTGGTATTCGCCCCAATGTAAAAAGGAGCCCCTTCATCTGCTCGGATGGAGGTATTGGGGGCGATGATAACATTTTCACCCAGTTGCACATCCCCAATCAAACTGCATTGGGGATGGACATAGGCAGATGCAGCAATGGTGGGCTGATCCAGATCGTGATCCCAAGGTGTTGGCCGGATCACGATGGCGATCGCCTGAGTCCACCCTTCTGGGTCAGAGGAAACGGTTATAGCCAGTGCCCACTCCAGGCCAACAGCATCGAAAACGCGATCGCCGCGATCGCCTGCCGAGCCATCAGCCCCACTGCAAACTGCACCGACTGTTCGCGGGCAATAGTGAGTGCTGTCACCAGGCAGGGCAGCAACACCCCGGCCAAATACACACCCGTCAAAATTTGAAGCGGCGTCAGTACCGCCAGGGTGTCCGGTTCGGCAAAGAGTAGCAGTCCGTCTTTGCGAATCGAGGCCAAAATAATGGGTGGAGCGGCTTCTGGGGGCAGGCCAAACAGCCCCATCAGGGGATTAATCCATCCTGCCAGAGCGGTGATGAGACCAAACCAATCCAGCGCCGAAGCGATGATCGTAATCACCAAAAAGATGAGAATCGCATTGGTGAAAAACTGGCTGAGGGTGCCATGGGTTTCGCGCCAGATAGCGGACCAACGGGGCATTTCTAAAAAGGTGCGCTGTTCAATCATCAGGGCATTGTGGGGGGAACGAGCAGCTTTAGGCGCAATTAGACGGGTGTAGATCAGGGTGGTCAGGGTCAAGTAGCCCAGGTAGGGCACGACTAAACCAGGCAAATTGGCGGCGCTGAAGACCCCCAGAGTAGCCCCAAACTGGTAGGAACAGGCAGAGCCAAAGGCGATCGCACTCACGCAGGTCTGTCGGGAACAACTGGAACAGGCACGAGTGTTGATCACGGCGGGCACATTGCAGCCAAACCCCATAATTACCCGCACCAAATCTCGCCCGGATAGGCCAAACGGTCTCAGCAGTGGATGCAGTGCTACGGTAATGCGTTCCACCAACCCGCTGGCCTTGTATGCGCCTAAAAACAGGGCATACAGCATCACCGTAGGCACTGCCCAGACAAATAACAGCGGCCCCATGGTGACTAAGCCATAGCGACCAATCAAAATCGCCTCTAGCAGCGAGGGTGCCTGAGATCGGACATTGAGCAGTGGGGCTAATCCGGCTTGTATCAGCGGATCAAGTAGGCCCGCGACGCCATTGGCGACCCAAACGGCAATGACCGCAGGCAACAGCAGCAATAGGATAGCCAGCAACCCACCCCAGCGGGGATGTTCCAACCAGGTAAGCGCAGGCTCGATCCGCCAGCCCACCGGAATTGGTTGCCATTGATGGGGAAAAGGGGCCGGAGTCTGTAATGCCGCTAGAATCTGCTGGCGTTGCCCCGAGCTTAAATGACGGGCATCCACGGGAATGAACCTCACCTGGGAGGCTTGCTCCCAACGGCCCAAAACCTGCTGGGTGAAGTCAGAGGGCAATACTTTATCCCAGAAGGTAACGACCACCAACCCTTGCTTCCCAGCCACTAGCGGTAGCAAATCCGCCAGATCATCATCCATGTGGGTTGCTTTAACGACTAACAATATCCTGTCATGGGCCTGGAGTTGCCCCAGGGCCGTGCGGGTGGTGGTGGTGTCGGAGCGAAAGAGAATGCCGGGGGTGTCGATAAAGGTATCGTCTCTGGTCTGATAGATTTCGCAAGCGATCGTCGAGCCCTGAATGTTAGTGCTGGTGGGCGATCGCCCCGTGAGTGCTGCGGCCAGTTCAGATTTTCCGGTACTTTCTTTGCCGACAATTACGGTGGTGCGTTGAGTGGGTGGGGCGGTGGGCATGGGGAGGGGGAGCTAACAAATGCAGTCGTTGTCGCAGCAGGAGAGGTCGTCGAGAAAGAGTCCGGCCTGGCGGTAGGCGTCGAGGGGGGTGGGGTCGATGCCGAGGCGCTGGGCGATAGCATTGGCGATGACGGCAAAGCGCTGACGAAACTTGTAGATGAAGCAAAAAATCAAATCCCCGTGGCGCACGGAAGGCCCACTAACAAAGAGGCCAGGGGTAAGAGTGGATTCATCGTTTTCAGTGAGGGCAGCATAGCCTTCGGACCAGTCGAATAGGGGCGCAATCTGTTTCAAGCTGGCGTCGAAACCGGTGCAGAGAATGGGGGGATGAGCCGTGACCCACTTCTGATATTCGCTGTAGACTGCGTAGCCACCGGGAATGGGTTTGACTTCTTCAATAGCAGCGTTACCGACCATATCCAGACGATTTGTGCGGTAGACAAACTCTAATCGCTGTAGGGTGTAAGGCGATAGGGAGACGCTGGGGTCTGTGTCAGGATCAGTCCATGCTCCGGTGCGATCAAGCACGCCGACTTTCTTCCCTAGCGCGACCAAATTGGCCGCCGCATCCATGCCGCTTTCGTAGCCGCCGATGATAATGAATTCGTCACCCTCTAAATCCGTCCACGACCGAATTTGTGAGTTGTGGATGCAGTGCTCTGCTCCCGAAAATGGATTGAGATGGGGATACTGATATTCTCCGGCAGCCCAAATCACAAACCGGGTAGATAGTTCACCGCTGCTGGTATGCAGGATAAAGCCTCCCTGGGGCAAGGGCTCAACGCTCTGCACATCCACGTCCGTCTGGATCGGCAGCTCAAAGTGCTCGGCAACGGTCTGCAGGTACAGGGCGTACTGCTTGCCGCTGATGTGTTCGCGGCGAAAGGCGATCGCAGGCGAAGTCTTCAGGGTCACTGCATTTAGGTCGAGCAAGCCAAAACCGTGACTGGGGAATGACGGGGTGATGAAGTTCATCTCCTCAGGCCAGCGGCTAAAGGAAGCTCCAACCTGGTGTCTTTCCAAAATAGTGAAGCGCTCTAGCCCCAGTTCTTTGAGCACGACGCCACAGCCGATGCCTGCCGCTCCGGCACCCACAATCACAACGTCATAGGACTGATTTGTTTGGGGTTGGCTCACGCTGGTTTACCTGGGTGACGAGATTATTAGAATGATAATCATTATCAATCCTCTTGTCTAGGAAACGGAATAGATTCCAGGTTCACGGATGAGGGAATAGGGCACTGCGCCCCATCACCTCATCCCACCATCACCTCATCCCACCATCACCTCATCCCACCATCACCTCATCCCACCATCACCCTATCCCGCCATCCATCAACGTCACTGTTGTCAGGCCGAGGCCAATGCAAACTGTTGCCAAAGCGCCGATCACTGACAGCCGCTGCATAACTCCAGCTCCAAAGGTGAGTTTTTCCAGCCACTGTTGTCCATAAACCGCAGCTAACCCCAGGCTAGTCAGTACAGATACCAGCCCAAGACTAAAGCCGCCGATGAGCAATAATAATCCGTAGGCGATTTGGTGTAGTGCGATGGTCAGAGACCGGCCTTCGGCCATCGCGCAACGCCGTCAACCGACTCGCCACCTCAACATGAGCCAAAATCAGCAGTGGAGTCACAGTGTTGTCCTCTTATCAGAAAGTCATCAGCGGTGAACGAGATGGCCCCGCGAGAATAAGCATCATTCTGGCTACTTTTTCCAGACTTCATTTGTGGTGGAGGTGTGGTTCAAACTGAATTTGAATTAAAGAAACATGCCGCCGGAGACTTCGATTCTCTGGCCGTTAATCCAGCGGTTGTCTTCAGAGAGTAAAGCGGCGATCGCACCCCCAATATCATCGGGAACACCCACGCGGCCTAAAGCTGTTTGCGAGGCGATAAAGTCATTCATATTTTTATTGTCACGCACGGCACCCCCGCCAAAATCCGTTTCGATGGCGCCAGGAGCGACCGTATTAACGGCGATTTGTCTGTCACCCAGTTCCTTCGCCAGGTATCGGGTCAGGACCTCTATTCCTCCCTTCATTGCGCCATAGGCGGAGAATCCTGGTAGCGTAAATCTGGCAAGACCCGTTGAAATGTTGACGATTCGTCCGCCATCTTTGATCACCGGGAGAAGTTTTTGCGTTAGGAAGAAAACGCCCTTTAGCTGAATATTCATCAAGCGATCAAAATCTTCTTCAGTCGTCTCAGTAAAGGGCTTATTGATGCCGATGCCGGCGTTGTTAATCAGAAAGTCAAACTGTTCCGTTTGCCAGATATCTTGGAGTACCTGATTAACCTGTACGACAAACCCATCAAAGGTTTTGGTGTCAGCACTATCCAGCTGCAGGGCAACTGCTTTGCGGCCCATCGCGCTAATGTCAGAGACAACCTCGTGGGCTTCAGCCTCACGGCTGTGATAGGTCACAATCACATCGACACCTTTCTGAGCCAGCGTCAATGCGGTGTTTTTACCCAATCCTCGGCTCGATCCGGTCACTAATGCGATTTTTTGAGTGTTCTGTGTCATTGCCTTATCCTTTCAGTCTGTGCTTGATATGGATTTATCGTAGGCCGGAAGAACTGAGCGATGAATACCCAAACCTGGCAGGTTATTGCCTAATCCTCTCAAACTAGAGGTGGATTGAGAGGCTATTCTCTACAATGAACTGGTAGGCAACGATTGCAGTCGTCGAAACCCACCATGAAGACTGAAACAATTCACCACGATGCGATGGCACAACACCACTCCGACCGGAGTATCGCGAGCCGCTGTGAAGAACTGGCGACACAGGTAGATCGGCACACGGACAGTAAGGGAAATGGATTTCATTCAACGGCGATCGCCCAACTAGACTTCATGCGAGACGATGCCTCCACGATGATATGTAACGTCTATGAACCGGCACTCGCCATCATCGTTCAAGGAAAAAAGAAGCTATTGCTCGGTGAGGAAACCTATCACTGTGGTGTTGCTCAATATCTGGTGGTTTCCGTTGAGCTGCCCGTCAGGGGTTTTATTGTGGAGGCGACGCCCGACAGGCCATACTTAGGCTTTCTACTCAAACTATCCCCTCTCCATCTCGCTGACATTGTTGCCCAAATCCAATCCACAATAGGAACACAACCCAGAATAGGGACAAAAGAAAGCTCATGTCGAGGGTTGTTCGTCAGCGATGTCGATCTGCCACTGCTTGATTGCGCATTCAGACTGACCCAGCTGTTGGATACGCCGCAGGATATTCCATTTCTAGCACCCATGATTATCCGCGAAATCTACTACCGTCTGCTCACAGGTGAACAAGGGGGCGCAATTCGTCAGATTGCCACCTCCGGCAGCAACATGCAGCGTATCGCCAGCGTGATCGAACTACTCAAAGCTGACTTTGCCCAATCGCTACGAGTCGAGGAGCTGGCAGAGCACGCTAACATGTCGGCTTCATCTTTCCATCGCCATTTCAAAGCTGTCACCTCAATGAGCCCGCTGCAGTATCAAAAACAATTGCGGCTGTTAGAAGCGCGTCGCCTGATGCTAGCTGAAGACACCGATGCGACCTATGCCGCCTATCAGGTGGGATACGAAAGCCCCTCCCAGTTCAGCCGCGAATATTCCCGTATGTTTGGATCACCCCCCATTCAGGATATTCAGCAGTTACGGATAGCCTGAGCAGCAATCATCCGTTTATGATTTACGCGAACGGATTCAGGTTTCGCTAAATGCGATCGCCACCTAAGGGACTTACTAGAAAATAAAGTACCAATAGAAGGGCGACATCCTTCACCATTACGGCTTCAACTAGATGCATTCCTAAATGTGATGGACTCAGAAAAAACATTGATGCCAAAACATTGACACGTGAGTCTCTCCGTATCACCGACTACAGGGTAATGCTTGCGAAATTGCTTCAATGCCAATAGTTTACGGCTAGCAACCATCACAATTACATTGTTTAATAGTTTCATCGTTCAGGATTTTCATCGCTCAAACGATCCATGCCCCGATCTCAGTGTCTAGCCTAAACCATAGTCACCATCGTGAGAGGGCTTGATTCACATGACATTTTCGAGACGACAATTCAATCAATTCTTTGTAGGGTTCTTCGGTAGCACGATCTTAACGGTGACGTTGGGGAGCTGTACGGCAGAAAGTAGTGATCCCGCCGCAACCAATAGCTCTGAACCGGATGAAGCGGTGAGTGAAGAATCCACTGAAATGATTCCGGTGCGTTTAGCTCAGAATCTCTCCCCTATTTCTGGCGTAGCGATTGTGGCGAAAGAACAGGGCTTTTTTGAAGCACAGGGACTAGCCGTTGAGGTCAGTAACTTTACGTCTGGGAAACAGTGCTTGGAAACGGTCATTGGTGGTGCAGCCGATATCGCAACGACAGCCGAAGCCCCGACGACAGCCGCCACCATGGCACAACAGCCGATCGCCTTTTTAGCTCGGATGGAATACTCTGATCTCAAAACGTTGACGGCGACCAGTGCGAATGTGGCGATGCTTGCGGATCTGAAAGGGAAGCGCATTGGCTTTACCGCTGGCACTGGCGGAGAAGTCTACACCATGGCTGTGCTGAAAGAGGCCGGACTCACTCCTGACGATGTTAACTTGGTGAACTTGCGCCCCCAAGAAATGTTGGCAGCTCTTACCTCCGGCAGCATCGATGCGTATAACACCTGGGAACCTCATATCAGTAATGGTGAGAAAACCCTGGGAGATGAGGCAACCCAGCTAGATACCCAAGGCATTTATTCTGAAACCTTCAACATTGTCACCATGGTCGACTATCTCGACAAAAATCCAGTGGCAGCAGAGAAATTCATGCGTGCCCTGATCGATGCGGAAGCCTGGATTAAAGCCAATCGAGAAGATGCGATCGCACTAATCGCCGATACGGTGGGGATGAAGCCAGAAGACTTAGCTCTAATTTGGGATGACTACATCTACGAAGTGGTGCTTGACCAAAAAGTTTTAGATATTTTGGACACCCATGCGGCTTGGCGACTTGAAAGCGGCAACCATCCAGACGGAGTGACAGAGCTTCCCGATTTTAAGACCATCATTTACCCAGAACCGCTAAAAGCCGTTGCTCCAGATCGAGTAAAAATTCCAGGTATCTAGTCTATTCGTCTAGTCGGGGCACATCAGCAGACAACGGCACAGGCTTAATGTGAGGGCCATGGGTATTTCTAAACAACAACAGCAGCGTTTAAACCGGTGGGCTTTAATTCTATCCATTCCTCTATTTTTGGGCAGTTGGGAGATCATCTCCCGGTCGGGCGTTGTGAACTCGGTTCTGTTTCCGCCGCCCACCCGAGTTGCCATTGCCTTGTACCAATGGGCTACTGAAGGTTCCTTGATTGTAGATGTGGCGATGAGTCTGTCGCGGGTTCTGGTTGGCTTTATCTCAGGGGCGATCGCCGGTATTGTCGTGGGAATTTTGACCGGGCGCTATCAATTCATGGCAAATTTATTAAGCCCGGTTTTTCAACTGCTGCGACCGATTCCACCGATCGCATTTGTGCCGATTGTTATTTTGTGGTTTGGACTATCAGAACTAGGAAAATGGTTTCTGGTCTTTTGGGGTGTCTTTTTTACCGTTTGGATAGCAGCCCATCTCGGAGTGCAACGAGTGGATAAAACCCTCATTCGGGCAGCCCAATGTCTTGGGACTCCAGAACAACGAATGCTCCCGGAAGTGTTGTTACCAGGGTCGCTACCCTATATTTTTGTGGGCTTAAGAACATCCGTCAGTATTTCGTTCTACACCTTAGTTGCGGCTGAGTTGGCAGGCACCTTTTCAGGAGTGGCCTACCGTATCGACATTGCTCAACAAAATTTGCAAATTGGTCAAAGTCTGGGAGGCTTACTTATCTTAGGGTTAATTTCAGCCACTGCCGATAAACTCTTTGGCGCATTTTCCAAGAAAATCGTCTGGTGGTCGTGATGAAACCTGAGCCTGCCGCTTCCACACCCAAGACTGGGGTCCATAGGCACAAAACCCGCAACAGGCCGGATGGCTTTGGCTTCGTCGCTATCAAACAGTTGAGTATTGTATTTGACACGGCAGGTAAGCAACGGCTGCTGGCTGTTGACAACGTGTCTATCGAGATTTATCCGGGGGAGTTTGTTTGTTTGATTGGCCCTTCCGGATGTGGCAAATCTACCGTACTCAATAGCATTGCTGGATTTATCCCTCCCACCCAGGGAACCATCACCGTGGATTATCGTGTCATTGATCAGCCTGGCGGCGATCGCGGCATGGTGTTTCAGCAGCCCTCCCTATTTCCCTGGAAAACAGTCTTAGGCAATGTGGCTCATGGGCCGTTGATGGCCGGTAAATCGAAAGCAATAGCCTATCGCATTGCCCAAGATTTTCTAGAGATGGTTGGCTTGGCCAGATTTGCAAAGCAATATCCCATGATGCTATCTGGAGGGATGCAACAGCGAGTGGCGATCGCCAGAGCGTTGGCGAATTCTCCCCAGGTTTTGTTGATGGATGAACCCTTTGGCGCACTAGATGCCCAAACTCGAATTATGATGCAAGAAAATCTGTTAAAGCTCTGGGAAGACCTGAAAACCACTGTTGTATTTGTGACTCATGATATTGATGAAGCGATTTTTCTAGCCGATCGAGTTGTTGTCATGAGTGCCAATCCAGGACGAATTCTGGCAGATATCAGGATTTCCTTACCCCGTCCTCGGTCGATTGAAGTGTTGCTCGATAAAGAATTTGCAGCCCTGAAAAAAGATTGCTTTGATTTAATTCGTCGAGAAAGTCTATTGGCATTTGAGCAACAAAAAATAGAACCCTGATGGCTGTTAGCCATTGCAGTTGTATGACGGAACCCCATCTCATACGGAGGATAATATCAAGTCAAGAAAAGTAAGAAAAGCAACACATAACACAATCGCAGCTTACTTACTCATTTGATTGACTTAACCCGAAGAAGTAATAGCTATTCGCGATTTAAGTTGTGTGGTTGCCTCTCGCTGGATACGGGGGACAACCACCAAAACACGCAAAATAGGTGAGTTTTAGCATGGCTGTATCTCTTGGGGGCTTTACTCAATGCTGAGCCATGGGACGAAGCGTTCAGTCACTAACGTTGCTCAATACCGGGATGAATTCAAAACGATGCAATCATCAGATCGGCGACTGGACGGTCAATAGACCTGGGGGCATGGTTCTTCTATGGCAATACCACGCCCCTCTATTGGGTATCTTTTTTATTTGCAGATCCCTTAGCAACGCCTCATTTTTCCTTTCCAAGTCATGTCCATAGAAAAAATTTATGGATCTATAAATTCACTGGTTGAATTCAATCGGAGTTCGAATCACGTTTGTATATTTGAACACAATGATATTCTTCAGGCATTGCAAAATAGCCTCAAGGTTAAAAGACCCTTCGCAGCCTCTTCATGTATTTGACTAGGAAGACTGCATAAGGTCAGGAAATCCTATTAATATTAAGGGTTTCTCAATCATTGTTTTAAGAGTTGGAGAGTCATCATGAAACAGACAGTTCAGCGTTTTTTCCATAGCTCTCTTCTTGGGCGACGTAAGTTTTTCACCGTTACAGGTTTGGCAGTCTGCTCATTAGCTTTAGCAATTGGTTGTTCATCTGAGCCAGATACCCCCACAGCCGCTGAAACGCCAGCGGCAGAATCGACTGCTGACGTGGCTGACATGCCTAAAGTCCGGGTGGGATTCCAAACGGGGGATATCAATAATATTACGATGGTTGCCTATAACGAGGGCTATTTTGAGCAGGTAGGCCTGGATGTTGAATTGAGTCCTTATTCTTCCGGCGGAGCCATGGTGCCAGCCTTAGCTGCTGGTGAAGTAGATATTACCTGGTTCTTTCCATTCCCCTCTCTCACCGCCTATGCAACAGGCGTTGATCTTGAAGTCGTTCTGTTAGATCACGCTCCATTGACGGCTGAGCGATTAATTGCGGGTGAGGAAATCGCCGATGTCGCAAGTCTCAGTGGTAAAACAATCGGCGTAACCATTGGTACGTCTGGTCACCATTCTCTACTCGCCGCATTGGATCAGGCCGGGATAAGCCAAGATGATGTGACACTGGTGAATTTGAAACCGTCCGAAATGGCAGCTGCTTTTTCTGCTAAGCAAATTGATGCAGCGTGGACCTGGGAACCTGCAGCTGGAAAACTCAATGAGTTAGGCGGTCAAGATATTGCCACAGCAAAATCGGTCGGAGCTTATGCTGTCGCCTTGTGGGCTGTCCGCACAGAATTTGCAGAAGCCAACCCCGAAGTAATGCGCAAGTTTATGGAAGCCTGGGATATGGCTCAACAGGACTATTTGGCTGACCCAGAATCGGGACAAAAATGGGAAGCAGAACGCTTGAATTTAACTCCCGAAGAGTTTGGGGCGATGGTGGGTCGCCAAGGATCAACGGTGGTGAACATGGAAGACCAACTCTCTGATGATTGGCTGGGAACACCAGGACAACCGGAATCGACCAATTTGTACCAAGCGTATGAAGAATATGCGGTGTTTTTAGTCGATCAAGGTCGTTTAGATAGTGTTCCCGATGATCTGACTCCTTTGATTAATTCGGCCTACGTTGCAGATTATTTGGATTCTAAGTAATCCGGAGGTTCAGTTACCTATGTCTCATCCGCTTCCTCACACCTCAACTGGCCCTCTTGAGCAAACCATTCAACCCAATTCTCAAACGAGACGTTCCCACATAGGAGAACCTCAGCCTGATGATTTCTCTCAGGTTGAGGTGATTAGTCTGGATCATGTATCGTTCGGCTATAGTCGCAAACGATTAGTCCTTAAAGACGTCAGTCTGAGTATCAAAAAGGGAGAATTTCTAACCCTATTAGGCCCATCGGGATGTGGGAAGTCAACCATCCTAAATTTGATCGCTGGGTTTTATAACCCCTTGGCGGGAACGGTTACCCATAGTGGCGAGCAAGTTAAAGGGCCGTCTGCTCGCCGAGGTGTCGTGTTCCAAAGTAATGCGTTGTTTGATTGGATGACGGTTGAACACAATATTGGCTTTGGCTTTCGCTTCCAGAAAATATCAAAGTATGAGAAACGACAACGGGTAAAAACAATTATCGAGTTGGTGGGGCTACGGGGCAGTGAACGCAAATATCCTTATGAATTATCGGGGGGAATGCGTCAGCGAGTTGCCGTGGCTCGATCAATGGTGGTGCAACCAGAAATCCTGTTGATGGATGAACCCTTTGCCGCAGTCGATGTCCAGACCCGTGAAGGATTACAAGAAGAATTGCTGAAGCTCCATGAACAGGTAGCCGGAGCGATTTTATTTGTGACCCACAGTATTGAGGAAGCGGTCTTTTTGAGCGATCGCATTATTATCCTTGATCGCAATTTAGGCGGCATTGCCCACGACATCGATATTCACCTATCAGAGCCACGGTATGTGGCGATGAATCGAGTCTCGGATGAGTTTAACCAGTACCGAACCAATTTGTATTTAAAGATGAAAGCAATCAGTTAGCCCAAAGGCCAGAATTCTGGCTCTGACTGCTGAATTCTGGCTCCAGAATTCTGGCTTCTGAATTCTGGCCTTTGGGCATATGCCTCCCTACCCAGTCAAGATTTTCTGGCTTAATCCGGCTTAAATGGATACCTCTTATTCCGTCACCCACCTCTTCTGTTCAAGACTATGCAGCTAAAGCTATCACAAAA
>JBCCWF010000112.1:0-15548 GCA_039194035.1 Cyanobacteria bacterium P01_E01_bin.6
GTGGATACCTTTTGCCCATCAGATTGAGTCATCTAAACCTTGTGTCAGGTCAATAGATGGCCATCATTAAACGTAGTCTTCCAAAGCCTGTGCCGCCCGCGCAGCGGGCGGCACAGGCTTTGGGGTTTTGGTTTTCATGACGTCCAAGCACTGATTACGAATGTATTTTTTTCGGCTTGTATTTTAAGGCAGGATTCTGGGGCGCGGAGTGCCCAAGAATCCTACTAAATTCTTCCCGGTTTAAGTGATGAGCCTTTTGCTCGCTTGAGTCATTTGCCTAACGCGACGCCTATACGGGCTTTTCGTGGCGTAATAACCAAAAACCTGTGTAAGTCATGCCTGAGTCATCGGGCTGGATTAATAAAAAATGCAGTCCATTGCTGTGTTGGAGTCGGTGCTGGTAGGTTTGAGCCGACTGCTGCATCGATGGATCATCAAACGTTGCCAGAATCCAGCGATCGCTCAATCCTGCATCGAGAATTAAGCCATCGGGTGCTCCAGGTATGTACTGTAACGCGACCGGATTTGCATCTTGTAACCACCGTGCCAAGCGCATCGATGCTCGACCACCATCAACGATAACTCCAGGCACCATAACATTAGACGCAAGACCTAGATTCACTGGGATGAGATCATCGGGCACGGTGCGAATGGGCATCGGGTGATCGGCCAAAAATAGCTGAATATCTCCGGCTAGAAGTGCGCCAAAACGCCAGCGATCGCCCCATAGTGCTTCGTCAAGGGGGAGAGGTGGCGGTGAGTCAATGGCAATAGGGTCGTAGGACTCATCGGTGTAGTTGGGCAGCGCTTGATACACAGCGAGGCGATCGCTCAAATATTCTTTTAAGGCAGGTGTTCGGCGTGTGGGAATCACGGTGATGTCAAGCATGTCACAGGCGGCTTCGATTAACGAAAATGCTTGCGGTCGAAAAACATGCACTTCATCGGGCATGGTGGATTGCTCAGCCAAGTCAGTCATTTGCTTCACAATCCACTGAGAGTTGACGTCTGCTTGCGAACAAAACGCATAAGCAGCAAACGTTTTATCCGGATTACACACGACAAATTCCCATAGCGGTTTATCTAATTCATCCATCAGTGGACGACGATAAACATCAACCTGCCAAATGATCATGAACCGATCTTCCAGTGCAACGACATATGCGCAATCAGTCGCTAACAGAGAGTCACTGACAGTTAGACGAAAGACGTAGGGCGTATAAATTCTAATGTTATTGAATGTCTATGGGTACGTGTGGGAGTCCCCACTCAGTTGGAGAGAAATCAGTCAGCGATGCCAAAATCTGATCGGCCTCATGATATAACACGGCATCAAACATCGGGTCAGGCACGGCGATAACGGTCATGCCCGCTGCTTTTCCTGCCTTTACCCCCGCAAGGGAATCTTCAAATACCAGGCATTGGTCTGGAGAGACGCCCATGCGATGAGCGGCAATTAAAAAAATATCGGGTGCAGGTTTGCCCTGTTGGATGTCTGGATCATCCCCCGTGATCACACAGGAAAACTGACGAAACCATTGCGTATGAGTGGATGTTTTGAGTTGAAAGGGGCGTCGGGATGAGCTAGTTGCTACGGCATGGGGAATGTCATGGTGCTGTAAATATTTCGTCAGAGCCACTGCTCCAGACATGGGTTCTGCTCTGGGATAAAACGTTTCGATGAGTACGGCCTTATGTTCAAGGTACGTATCTACCGTAATGGGCAAGTCCAGATGCTCAATGATGACGCGTGCTGAGTCATGCCCGTTAATTCCAGCTGTTTTCAACCGGATAGATTCATCGAGCGATTTACTATACTGATGGGCGATCGCCGTTGCTACCTCAAAGATCAGTGGCTCCGTATTGAGAAGAAGACCATCCAAATCAAAAATAATGTGAGTAATGGTCGGATGAGGTGTCATAAACCCAGGACTAACTCTGACGAATAAAATATCGGGAGGTATCTTCAATGGGCGATCGATAGAGCATCAGCTCATGTCCATTATCAAGCCGAAATAGCTGGTATACGGCTTCATCAACGGTGAGTTGACGGTCTCTTGGGATGCCGCTATTTTCTGGGAAGAACCCGCCCCGAACAACGGGGGTGTAGTTATCTAAAATGGTTGCTGCGCGGTTATAGATATCAAGATAATTTCCGTCAAAGAGCGGGTCAACTTCTAGATCCCGCAATACACCTGTTGAGAGAACGGTGAATTGGTCACTGGCCATATCTTGAAGCATCACAAGCTGTAGCTTTCCTTCACGGATGGCAGTTTGTGCCTGTGCTGCTGATTGAGTTCCAAGGCTCATTCCGAAAACAAGTGCGGAACAGGTCGCGAGAACCAGCCCCTTTGTGACGACTGCGCGGCCAATACGATTCAAAACCCTCACCATCATTGTCAATTACTCCAAATGCAAATGGTACCGTTGCAGCTTCACCAACTGAGCTTCTACAGAAATAGAATCTCAGCTATCTGTGACGCATAACCTGTCATGTCCAGGCAGTGTTCACTATAAATACTGGTATCGTACGCAACTGTGGCCGGATGCAGCATCGCACGTATGGACGAAATCGATGTGTCACACATGATTGTCTATGGTGATTATAGGTGAACTGCGTGCTTACAGCTGATTAAGAAAGGCGCTCAGTCGTTCTAACCCCTTATGAATGGTTTCTAGACTCGCCGCATACGAAATTCGAATATAGTCATCTGCATTGAACGCTACTCCTGGAATCGCGGCAACATGGTGAGTTGAGAGTAACTTGTCACAGAACTCTAAGGATGGGATTCCTATGTTTCCAATGTTTGCAAACACATAAAAGGCTCCCTCGGGAGCTAAGCAGGAAAGACCTGGCATTGCATTGAGTGCGTCCACGATAACGGTGCGCCGTTCTGCAAATGCAGCGACCATCTCTGTGACACATGACTGAGACGACTCTAGAGCGGCGATCGCCCCATATTGCGCAAATGTGCATACGTTAGACGTGCTGTGCCCTTGAATGGCACAGGTGGCTTTAATAATCTCCGTGGGAGCCGCCAAATAGCCAATCCGCCACCCAGTCATGGCATAAGCTTTGGCAAACCCGTTACTCACGATGGTGCGCTCAAATGCTTCTGGACTCACCGCTCCAATGCTGAGGTGTTCAGCCCCGTCATAAAGAATCTTTTCGTAGATTTCATCCGATACCACCCAAATATCATGGTCGACAACCACCTGTGCTAGAGCACGAATTTCGTCTGGGGTATAGACCATCCCCGTCGGATTCGAGGGCGAATTGAGGATGAATAACTTTGTTTTTGAGGTAATGGCAGCCTTGAGCTGATCTGGGGTGATACAAAATCCTGTCGAGGCGTCCGTTTGCACGATGACGGCAGTCCCTCCAGCTAATGCCACCATTTCGGGATAACTGACCCAATACGGAGCCGGAATAATCACCTCATCCCCTGCTTGAATCGTTGCCATAATCACATTGAAGAGGGATTGTTTTCCCCCATTTGTGACGGCAATGTTCTCTGTGCGGTAAGGGAGGCCATTGATGGTGTTGAGTTTGTGGGCGATCGCCTCTCGCAACTTTAATTCACCCGCAACCGATCCATACCGTGTTTTCCCAGCATCAAGGGCTGCTTTCGCGGCATCCCGAATATGCACAGGCGTATCAAAATCCGGTTCCCCTGCGCTGAAGCTGCACACGTCATACCCCTCCGCTTTCATGGCATTTGCTTTTGCCGTAATTGCTAAGGTTAACGAGGGTGATACCTGCGTGACTCGTGATGCCAGTTTCATGATTACTTTGCTGTCCCCATCAGGCTAAAAGGCGTGCAGACTAGGGTACTTCAGCCTTATGACGACGACAACCAAATGTCAGGCGATTGTTACATCAGAAGACAGATACACATCTTGAATAGCATGAAACAATTTCACCCCTTCTGCAAATGGGCGCTGAAATGTTTTGCGACCTGAGATTAATCCGCAGCCTCCGGCACGCTTGTTAATGACCGCTGTGCGCACAGCATCAGCAAAATCATTGGTGCCTGATGCGCCCCCAGAGTTAATCAGCCCTGCCCGTCCAGCATAGCAATTGAGCACTTGATAGCGGGTGAGATCAATCGGGTGATCGCTGGTCAAATCAGAGTAAACCCGATCATGAGTTTTTCCATAGGTTGTGCCCAATGCTGAAGAAACAGCTGGGTAGCCTCCATTGGTCATCGGCAGCTTTTGCTTGATGATGTCGGCCTCAATCGTTACGCCCAAATGGTTGGCCTGTCCCGTCAAGTCTGCCGAGAGATGGTAATCAATCCCATCTTGCTTAAATTCACTGTTGCGCAGATAACACCAGAGAATGGTTGCCATCCCTAATTCGTGGGCCAAGGCAAAGGCTTGACTCACTTCCTGAAGCTGGCGAGTGGATTCTGGTGACCCAAAATAGATGGTAGCTCCAACCGCAACTGCTCCTAGGTTCCATGCTTGCTCAACAGAGCCAAACATCACTTGATCAAATTGGTTGGGACAGGTCAACAGCTCATTGTGGTTGATCTTAACGATGAACGGAATTTTGTGAGCGTAGGATCGAGACACCGTGCCCAAGACACCAAGGGTGGTTGCAACCGCGTTGCAGCCCCCTTCGATGGCAAGTTTAATAATGTTTTCGCTATCGAAATAAAGGGGATTTGGTGCAAACGACGCTCCAGCTGAATGCTCAATTCCCTGGTCAACGGGCAAAATCGACAAATAGCCTGTGTTTGCCAATCGTCCATTCGAGTAAAGCTGCTGAAGACTCCGCAGAACTTGGGGATTGCGATCGCTCTGGGCAAAAATTCGATCAACCCAATCAGCACCTGGCAGATGCAGTAAATCTTTAGAAACGTTCGCCTGATAGGACAAGAGGTTCTCAGCCTCATGCCCTAAGTAGGACTCAATGGATGGATTGGTCTCAGATAGAGGAATCGACGTCATGGTCTAAACCTGATAAGTAGCTAGCCATCATGAAACGTACCCTTCCAGATCCTGTGTCGCCTGCGCAGGCGGCACAGGATCTGGATTTGTGGTTTTCATTACGTCCAAGTCATTAAGTAGATAGGCATCAATAAACTCAATTTAAAACCCTGGGGAGTGCTCCTCCGGGGCGCTCCCCAGGGTTTTAGGGTTTTAGTTTAATAACGCCGAGCCACTTATTCCTTTATGACTATCATTGATGCATGAAAATTATCTGAGGAAGCCAGTCAGCGAGCGGCTATCGAAGAGCCAAGATCTGAGCCGTTACGGCTAGACTTTCTTCATAAAGACTATCGCTCCCCCAGCGCTGTAGTTGTTGGCTCATTAACGCTTCAGCCCGCTGATCAGACAGCGCACTCACTTGCTCTGTCCGACAAGACTGAGCCCCTCCGCCTGCTTCCATTCGCATGCATCCAGTTGTCTCTGAGCACAAAATAGTGCAGCTATCGACTTCTAAGTTGCTGGACGTTAGTCGAATCCCAACCAGATCGCCCAAAATTTCACCCCAGTCTGCTGTTGGAATCGCAGCCAACTCAGCTTTAATGAGCCGTTGATTCGGGCCTTCAAAGGTGACGTGTTTGAGGTCGTAGTCGCCCCCGGCTTCAGTATATTGAATCGGTTTCCACTCCAATCGGCTTGCAAACCACCCCAGATACATCAGAGCCTGTGCAGAATTCCCCTTCTCATAGTCCACAGACACCTGATCAATCTCGGCTAGCTCCGCGCGATGCTCTGGTGGGTCGAAGCCTGCAGCCGTTAATTCTTGCCAAGAAGACAGTCGATGCCAATTTAAATCAGCAACGTAGGTTTTGGATTCTAGTTGCTGATGAATTTTCAAGAGTTCAGACTCCGAATCACTGAAGTAACTAGAATCAACGACGATACAGTTACATCCCTTAGACATCGTTTTGAACAGGATCTGCTCTGGGTTCGGTGTTGCTTTCCACCACACAAATTTCGGCAATTCCTGAATCATCAATGAAACAATCAGGTCACTGACGCGCTCAAGTGCTGCTTTTGTGCCTCTCAGGGTAATGTATTCGCAACACACCAGACTGCTGCCAGATGCTTTTTGAATGGGGCAATAGGCAGACACTTGGGCGGTAACGCCATCGTCTTCACCCATCGTTGGACAGAGGCTAATGATGCGACATGGGTTTTGCGAGGCGATCGCCTCGCTAATGCTAAATCCCCGACCATCCACATTCGCGTATGTGCGGCTTTCAACAGGTATATGATCAACCTCCTGACGCAATCGGTCTAGAGTTGCTGTATCAATGCGCCCAGTTATTCGCAAGTGATATGTTTTCTGCGCTTCTTCTACAGCTGCTCTCGTATCTGTCCCATGGATGCCATCAATCGGGCCAGAGTAGAAACCGAGAATTGCCAATAATTGCTGAAATTCTTCCGGCTCATAGACCACCATACTGAACGTGGTCGCTCGGGTCGCCGCTGGCGCAACTTTGCCACCATTTTGACTTCGCCAAATTGTGCTTAGTTCGGCTTCAATCTCGTCTAGCGAAATATCTTTGGGTTTTTGCAGAGTAACAAGAGGAGTCTTCATGGTTCCTTGAGCAGTAAAGGACTAAATAATAAGCAACAGAACTACGGGCATAATCGTTGGAATGTTGATAGACAAAGACGTAGACGTAGGTATCAGCATGACTCTAAAGCCGTCGCCAATTGCGACCATGTTGATTGAGCAAAAGCTCTGCCTCTACGGGACCCCAGCTTCCTGCTTCGTACAGTGGAATGGCGTCTGGAGAAGCTGGCGCATCCCAAACCTGAAGCAGTGGAGTCAAGATGCGCCAAGACTCTTCTACTTCATCGCCTCGGGTGAACAGTGTCTGATCCCCTAACATACAGTCAACAAGTAATCGACTATATGCGTCTGTACTGGCTTGACCAAACGCGTTATCGTACCGAAAATCCATATCTACTGATCGGGTACGAAGAGAGCTACCCGGTGTTTTGACCTCAAAGCGGAGTGAAATGCCTTCGTCGGGTTGGATGCGCATTGCCAACACATTACGATTAACCTGCTTGGCAGCAGACTGGAACATAAGATAAGGCACTTCCTTGAATTGGATTGCAATTTCAGTCACTTTCTTCGGCAATCGCTTGCCTGTCCGCAAGTAGAAGGGAACTCCTTTCCATCGCCAGTTATCAATCATTAATTTGATAGCAGCAAAGGTTGGTGTTGTTGACTCTGGGCTAGCTCCACCTTCTTCACGGTAACCAGTGACCTGCTTTCCTCTCATCCAACCGGGGGAATATTGTCCACGGGTTGCTGATTTGCTGAGATCTTCAGTATCCGCTAAGTGAGCCGCCTGAATCACTTTCACCTTTTCGTTGCGAACGGCATCTGCATCCAAGGAGTTGGGGGCTTCCATCGCCACGAGGCAAAAGAGCTGCATTAAATGATTTTGCACCATGTCACGCAACGCACCTGCTGTCTCATAGTAGCCTGCACGACCTTCGAGTCCTACTGTTTCAGCAACTGTGATTTGGATGTGATCGACAAATTGGCGGTTCCAAAGCGGTTCAAAAATAGCGTTAGCAAACCGGAAAACCAATAAATTCTGAACGGTCTCTTTGCCCAAATAATGGTCAATTCGATAAATTTGCTCTTCGGGACACACTTGTCGCACAACGCGGTTGAGAACTTGAGCAGATGCCAAATCTCGTCCGAATGGTTTCTCAATCACCAACCGCTGTTTCGATGAATCACTCAGCATCCCAGCTGCGCCTAATTGTTGTGCAGCCTCAGCAAAAAATCGCGGGGCAACAGAGAGATAAAACACACGGTTGCCACGGGTTCCTCGCTGCTCATCTAGCTCACTCAAAAAGGCTTTGAGTTTTTGATAGCTCTCTGGTTTATCAATATCTCCGGAACAGTAATAAAGACCTTTGGCAAAGTCATCCCATAATTCTTGAGAGCCAAGGCCTCCACCGTGAGACTCGACCCCCTCGCGCATATGATCCCGAAAATAGTCATGACTCCAGTCTCGACGGGCAACGCCAACAATGGTGAGTTCGGGAGGTAATCGCCGTTCCCGACGCATTTGATAAAGTGCAGGCACTAATTTGCGTTGAGTGAGATCACCCGATGCCCCAAAGATAGTTAATATCTGGGGCGCGGGGATGCGATCTTGCCGGAGACCAACACGAAGGGGGTTTTCAAGCAAGTTGACCATAGGACTAAATGTTGATGAATAAATGGATAAGAGGACAGCAAGCCAAAAAATGAATGCATTATCGAACGACTCAAACTAGTAATCGACGGTTCACTTCTGTGCTACTTCGCCGTGACATAACGATGATTCAAATCATCCATTCATCGGATTGACGATTTTTTTGCGTTTGGGGGTTGAGTGAGGACTGTTCAGAGTCACGATACGCATATGGACTGATGATTGAAACACTCACGTGGATGACGCGATCGCCTCCTGGTCAATACGTTTTTGTTCACTAATAAACGACTCAACCAGCTCCACATTTTCTCGACTACCAATGAAAAGAGGAACCCGCTGATGTAGTTCTCCAGGAACCACATCCATAATGGTGCGGCTTCCGTCACTGGACGCCCCCCCCGCTTGTTCCGCTAAATAGGCTAACGGAGCCGCTTCATAGAGAAGCCGCAGCTTGCCTTCAGGCTTCTTAACGGTACCGGGGTAGAGAAATACTCCCCCCTGAAACAAAATACGATGGAAATCCCCAACTAACGCACCACTGTAGCGTGCCGAATACCCTTCATGTCGGTGCATGTAGCGAGCATAGTTGCGAATTGATTCATCCCATTGCCAAAAATTACCCTCGTTGACGCTGTAGATTGGCCCATTTGAAGGAATCTGAATATTTTCAGCAGAGAGAATAAATTCTCCCAAGCTTGGATCAAGGGTAAACGCATGAACGCCATGACCAATGGAGTAGACCATCATGGTGCTAGGGCCGTACAAAATATAGCCCGCAGCGATTTGCTTGTGGCCATCTTGCAACAGATCAGATGCTGTTTGGTCAAGATCATCGCCCTCCTGTCGTCGAATTGCGAAGATAGACCCTACATTTAGATTGATATCCACATTCGATGAGCCATCAATCGGGTCATACAAAAGGGTATAGCGCCCGAGAGGACAATTCTCGGGAATGTAGTAAGGCTTCTCCATTTCCTCCGAGGCAAGGCGACATACCATGCCACTTTGCTTCAGGACAGAAATAAAGACCTGATTGGCGAACACATCCATGCGCTTGACGGCTTCGCCTTGCACATTGGTGCGCCCTGTAAATCCTAAGGCATCTTCTACGAGACCAGCTCGTGTCAGTCGACGTGCAATCATTTTTCCGGCTAGGGCAATCCGGTTCATTAATGCACTGAGGTCTTGTGCGTCTGGGTCAAAACTTTGTAATTGCTGAAAGATATGCTTGGATAACGTCGTTGTATCGCGGTCTAGCGTGTAATCATAATCGACGTCTGACGGCTGCTCAACATGAACCATAGGTCCCCTTCCTCTCCCATTGGGATCGCTGGGTTTATCTGTTTCCTCACGCTAACGAGCAAGGATTAGGATTTGATGAGAACATCAAATCACAGTGTGATTGATCCAAACGTTGATGAAAATAAATAGTGCACTTTATACATCTGACAACCGCTCTTGCTGAAGAAACGATGGTCAGGATGCTCGATTCATCTATTTTCTTTCGGCATCTATCGTAGTAGATACGATGAAACCCTGAATCATGAAGCCGAAAGCTATGGATGATGCTCAGGTGCGACAGTCGATCTCTACATACTCCACATCTTAGGGAGACATTCTCAAAACTCTAAGGAACTTTAGACGAACTTTAGACCTTGTGCCTTCCTTGTGCCTTCTAAAGATGAACACGGTTAAGTTGATTCCCTTTTATAGACCCCTTCTATCGACCAGATTCACGGTGAACAACGTGATGATAGGGACGGCAAGGTGACAATCCTCTCAAATCTGGAACGATTTCGATGTTAGACCGTATGATTTTTGGGTACATGACCGATGCTTGTCTATGCGTAATGCCGCCCGTGCTGTCTTTTCTAAGCTTTTACTACAGAACACTCAGTGCTCAGCAGCCTATTCAATCAGTCTACTGTTCGTATGGGTGTGTCTTGCGGGGGTTTTGCGGTTACACCATTTAACTCTGAAGCCACTATGGACCGATGAGTTTTCAACACTTGTTTTTGGTTTGGGGAAAAGTTTCAAAGATGTCCCTCTCAATCAACTGCTGAGTGCATCCACACTTTTAGAGCCGATTCGACTGACATCAGACACGACCATGGCTGATGCTGCTGATCGGTTGCTGTCCGAGAGCAATCATCCGCCACTCTATTTCATGCTGACCCATGCATGGGTACACCATTTCTCAGATTCTGATGGATATGTGTCAGTATGGGCAGCTCGATCACTATCTGTTCTTTTTGGAGTACTTGCGGTTCCAGCGATGTATCTAGCGGGGTGGATCGCATGTCGCTCGAAGGCGATCGCCCATCTCTCCGCTGTCCTGATGGCGGTTTCGCCGTTTGGCATCTATCTCGCCCAAGATGCGCGGCACTACACGCTTGCCGTACTCTGGATGATTTTGTCAATTACCTGTTTGCTCCAGGCTGTACGCTGCTATGTCGAGCATAAACCGATTCCTCGATTTCTCCTATTGGGATGGGTTGGCATCAATAGTCTTGGCATCGCATCCCACTATTTTTTCTTGATGACATTGGCTGCTGAAGCGATCGCCCTTGCGACTATCCTTCTCTATACCCGAAAAAAGCAGATGGATTGGGATTGGTCAGGGATTCGGCAATTTACGATTGTTATCGTTGGCACGGCAGCGTCTGTTGCGGCTTGGGCTCCCTTTTTCTTCTCTATCCGTCAAGGAGATGCCCTCACTGGATGGTTGGATGCTGATGGCTGGCAGGATTGGACTTGGATTAATCCATTGCTCCATACCTTAGGCAGCATTGTCAGTATGGTCATGTTGTTTCCAGTACAAAATGTTGACGATGGTGTGGTGATCGCCTCAGCGATCTGCATCACTGGTTTTGCGCTGATGCTTGGGTGGTTTTGCTATCGAGGCATTGCGGCAAAGCTTGGACACTCTAAATCGAACGATTATGTGTTGTTGCTGTTGCTATTAGCCTTTTTGGGAGGGGCGATCGCTCTTTTATTCCTGACTACATATGGTCTTGGTGTCGAGCTTGCCCAAGTATTCCGATATCACTTTTTCTATTTCCCAGGTATTTTGCTTCTTGTAGCCGTTGGGATAGTTGGCGATGGAAATCGAGTCAATCGCAAGGCAGCAGGTTTATACCCCTGCACTTTTCTCGGGCTTCGGCAATGGCTAATCGTCGTGCTGATCGCTCTCGGCATCATCGGTTCTCTGACCGTTTCATCAGATTTGGGATATCGCAAGCTTCATCGCCCGGATCGCATTGTTAGAGAAATCGATAGGCGATCGGAACACCCGATTTTCATTTCGATTTCTCATCAAACTCATGGACAAACAGGGCGTTTGATGGCCCTAGCCTGGGAACTGCGATCGCCTCGTTACCAGGCTTCTATACCGCAGACCTCGTTCCTGCTCGATCATCAGCCATGTGCTCCTGAAACGAAGCATCCGTGTTATCAGCCCAGTGATAATCTCCGCCACCTCATTGATGAGATGCATCACCCTATCGATCTGTGGCTTATCAACTATGAAGGGCAAGCCAGGTTGAGCGGCGAGGGCTGTGAACACCAACGCACAAGGCGCACCGATGGATATAAAGCTCAACACTATACCTGTCACGTTTGATAGCTTTCGCGTGCGGTTTGGGTTCCGATAAAAATTGTGTGGGAAGACCCATTCTGAGAATTGTCACTGGCCAGTTGGGCAACCGAACGCTAATCAATGCCTTCGGTCAACTCGCTTAGTGTCAATGGAATTAGCTGTCAGATAAGGGGTTGAGGGTATTTCATCTGAATTTGAAGAACCCTAGAATGCGATCCGGCGATCGCATGACACTTGAGGAACTACAACGACTAACCCTACATCTAGCCCTGGCGTCGAAAAGAATACAAACATAGCAGCCAAGCAAACGAAGCGTGCCCAGCCTGCTAAACCCATTAACTCTCTTATTATTCCAATCACGATTGAAGAATTAGGATTCAAGGACACATTATGAGCATCTCACTCAGTCGCCGACTCGGCATTATCGCAACCGCATCTGCTACAGCACTTGGGGCTGTCGCTACACTCAGTCCAGCCTTTGCCGCAATATTTGGCGAAACAGAGGTAGATCAAACGAAGTTTGTTGCAGTGGCCGCTCCTTTCGGCGAAGCATCCCATAAGCTGTTAATCCTAGAGCAAATTAGCGACAGTCGTGCTTGCTGGGATGAATTCGGCGCTACTCCTACCCAAGTTGATCCTCTCCTTGTCAACTTTGATTTCACTGGTATTTGTGGTCGCAGTACTGATAGTAACGGGTATTCTATTCGCGTTGATGACGAGGATCTAGCACTTCGCTACAGTCTCCGAGTTGCTGAAAAAGAGGGTGATCTTGTTCTGATTGGGGCACCCAATGATTCCAGCGATCCCGAACTGGAAATTGGTCGTGCCAATGGCATAACCAATGGATTTGCAAAGATCAACTTGAATAACGGCTGGGAATTTTCTAAGCGGACGTATAACGGTACTCCCTTAGGGCACGTTTATCTGAGCTTTGATAGCACTATTCCTGGTATCGGACAACCGAACGACGGTGGTCCTGATAGCCCTGGAACCTCCTTCTCGTTCCCTGACATTGAAGCGGATGTCTATGCTCAAGAAATCGAGTCAGCTGTGGCGATGGGCTTTGTTGCAGGTTTCTATGAAGATAATACGTTCCGTCCGTTAGAGTCTTTGACTCGTGAACAGCTTGTGTCTATGGTGCTTGAGTCGCTAGATAGGCTGCCAAATGCAGATCTAAACGTCTCTGCCCAAGTGGCTAGCAATCCGTATCCTGATGTCCGCGCTGATCGATGGAGTGCTGCGAAGATCCAGTTTGCTCGCGATAACAACATCGTGAGTGGGTATCAAGACGGCACGTTCCGTCCTAATCAGCCAGTGACACGCGCTGAACTGACGGCTGTCTTGAAACGTGCAGCAGAATATGGTCAATCCATTCGTGGAGAGGATCCAACCCTCTGGCCTCAACAAGATGCCTTTGAATTTAGCGACATCGAGAACCACTGGGCTGGTCGAACCATTACACAAATGTCGTCTTACTGTAGTGCGGCATCGCCACTGAACGAAGTCGGGACTAACTTCTACCCCAACAACGCGGCATTGCGAAACTACGCAGCAGCAGCCACGCTGCGCATGCTCAACTGTGTGAGCGGTGATGAAGGCCCTCAGTCTGAGAGCGACTTGGGCTAAACCAACCACCCTTATCAGTGGGTATTGCCCACTGATAAGAACACAGTATCTTCACGTAATGTTTCCTCCTAAGTCACTAGAGCGCTTTAAAGGCGCTCTTTTTTTGCCAAGGCGTGTTCATTACATTTGCGAACTGTCGTGATGACACTATAGAAATTGAAACTAAGGGTCTTGCTTAAAAATAAAATCCCAAAATACCTGCATGACTTGGCAAACTTCTCAGATGTGCTACGAAAACATGAGCGATTGAGGCGCGCAGAGATCGCCTCAATCGCTCATGTCTTTGTAAACTTTGCAAAGTCGTGTACCTGGATGTCATAAAACCAAAACTACAAATCCTGTGCCGCCTGATCAGCGGACGGCACAGGATTTGCAAGGGTACGTTTCATGATGGCTAGCTCCCATCACCCAACCTCTTAAATACCCTCATTCAACTACTACTGCGTTTATCCCAATTGCAGCATCTACGCAGCCACGACTTGTGTTTTAGGAGGTTCAAGGCTGTTCTCAAATTCTTCGTAGGATTCATAAACACGAAATACCGTGTCTAGGCTTGTCATTTCTAATAACATGCGAGCTTGCCCATTGAGCCCATAAAATCCCACACGCCCACCTGCGCGCTCAACACGGTTATGAACAATCAACAGTGCGCCTAATCCACGACTATCCATAAAAGAAATATACCGAAGATCAATGAACAAAAATTTCACGCCGTAATCAACACATTCATTAGCCCACGTTGTCAAATTGAGTGCATCTAATGCGCTTAAGATACGAGCTTCTGGTTGATAAATACTAATTTTTTGCATTGGGAATATTTCTCTTTTTATCAGCAACTAAGCAATACAGGCAGTGCTCTGACTCTTTGACGTAACCTCAAGGGGGCAATGCTCTAATGCTTTAAGTCAGATTGCTGATCACGCACTGGTCAAATTGACGTGAAGAGGTTCAACCTTAGAGAATTCCACCGTGGATACCTTATTCTTTTAGATTATTGATTACTTGGTAGTAAATTGCACTTGATTGTCCCGTCTATTCACGTATTTTTTACATGACTATCATCTTCACTAAGGAACCGAGAAGCATTTTATTGGTAATCAACGTAATCAGTAACATTATGCAGTGTCGATCATTTAGTCGAAAACGGAGATGACTATTTATTCGTTCACGGGCTGAAATCCTGTTTTCCTTCAGAGCTTGGTGGGTTTACTAAGAAGACGAATGCCTTGCCAAGATTTAGCCTTGCCAAGGATTAAGTTTGGGCTGCATTTTTTATGACATATCACCTAAGAGTTACTGATCTCCCCTCCCATGAGCGTCCGCGCGAACGGTTGATGATGCAAGGAGCTAAGGCTCTATCAACGGCGGAAATTTTGGCTATTCTTCTTGGAACTGGTCAGGGCCCAGGAAAGCTATCTGCCGTTGGCTTGGGGCAATATATTCTGCGGCAATTGGGTGAAGACCAACGGGATCCATTGACTGCGTTACGGGATATTAATGTCAAAGAATTAACGACGATTCCAGGAGTTGGTCAAGCGAAAGCATGCTCAATTTTGGCTGCCATTGAATTGGGCAAACGAGTCCTCATTTCCCGACCGCCTGAAGGTGTTGTCATTGATGATCCGGCGATCGCCGCAACTCTGCTCAGCAATGACCTGATGTGGCAAACCCAGGAGCGCTTTGCAGTCATCCTTCTTGACATTAAGCATCGAGTGCTTGGAATGCGGGTTATTACAATAGGGACGGCGACTGAAACTCTGGCTCATCCCCGTGATATTTTTCGAGAAGTGATTCGCCATGGAGCCACACGAGTTATCGTCGCGCATAACCATCCGTCTGGAAATGTTGCTCCTAGTGCAGCAGACATTAATCTGACACGACAACTCTTGGCTGGCGCACAATTTTTAGATATTCCATTGCTCGATCATCTTATTTTAGGAAACGGCGACCATAGCAGTTTGAGGCGACAAACAGATCTTTGGGACGAATACCCTCAAGGTGATTAAGTATCGTAAAGAAGATATCGCATCAAATGAATGATGTATTGAGGACAATACACATTTTTTGATTGCTGAAAGCACTGCCTCATATGGTCTGTGATAGGTTATGACGCTAGGGAGTACCCCATCCAAAAA
>JBCCWF010000113.1:0-15521 GCA_039194035.1 Cyanobacteria bacterium P01_E01_bin.6
ACCACGCAATTTAAATAGCTAACAGCTTATCGGGCATAGAATACCCGTACCTGCAGTTGCGGGTTACGTATTCTTGCGCTCACTCGCATCCTACACGCTAGCAGCGGCAGCAGGCGGTTGCGTTTCTAACATGAGCTTAGATCGCTGCATCTGTTCGGGAATATCAATCGGATAATTCCCTGTAAAACAGGCTGAGCAGAAGCGATCGCGACTTTCTTGGGTTGCATCCAACATCCCTTCCCAGCTCAAATAAGCCAGCGAGTCAACGCCAATAATTTCTTGAATCTCAGCAACTGACTCAGTTGCAGCAATCAGCTGATCTTGAGTGTCCGTATCGATACCGTAAAAGCAAGGATGGGTTACTGGAGGGGAGGAGATTCGCATGTGAACTTCTGTGGCTCCAGCATCTCTCAATGCCTTCACAATTTTGCGACTTGTGGTTCCTCGCACGATGGAATCGTCGACAATGAGAATGCGTTTGCCCACAAGGACATCCTTCAATGGATTTAGCTTGACTCGGATTCCGACCTCCCGCATGCTTTGAGTCGGTTGAATGAAGGTGCGACCCACGTAGCGATTTTTAATCAATCCTTCCGCAAAAGAGATGCCCGATTCCTGAGAATAACCAATGGCCGCAGGAATACCTGAATCTGGAACTCCCATGACTAAGTCAACCTCAGCAGGCGATTCCCGAGCCAACTGTCGCCCAAGACGCATCCGATAGCTATATAAGCTCTCATCATTCACCACACTGTCTGGACGAGCGAAGTAAATCATTTCAAACACACATAGCTTCCGGGTTGGTGTCGCCCAGTGAACGGAAGATATCCCTTTGTCGCTGACCCATACCGCCTCACCAGGCTCGACTTCGCGGACAAAGTCGGCTCCGATGATATCTAGTCCACAGGTTTCTGATGAAAACACATATCGTTTCGACGTATCTAATTGCGGTTCGTCGCTTGGTAATACTCCAATCATCAATGGCCTAACGCCGTGAGGATCGCGCACGCCCATAATGCCATCGGCGGTTGCAATGGTGAGGCTAAAGGCTCCAGAACATCGACGGAAGGCACTGGTCGCTGCGTCTAACCACTCCTTTCCTGCATTAACCTCTTGGGCGATCGCCAATGCAATAAGCTCAGAATCGGTTGTCGTCACGGGTGAAAATCCAGCGGCAACAATGTCTTCCCGTAATTCATGAGCGTTTACGAGATTTCCATTATGGGCCAGGGCTAATTCTCCCAAACGTGTCTCGACAATGAACGGTTGTGCATTGATAACGCGACTGGCTCCGGTGGTCGAATAGCGCGTATGTCCAATGGCGTGAGTTCCGATTAATTGACTGAGCAAAGTCTCATTAAAAACCTGTGAGACGAGTCCAGAATTTTTGTGAAGATGAATTTTTCCCTCATCAAACGTGGCAATACCCGCCGCTTCTTGTCCCCGATGTTGAAGGGCGTAGAGGCCAAAATAGGTTAGTTTGGCAACTTCTGCTCCGGGAGCATAAATGCCGTACACCCCACATGCTTCCTCCGGTCTATCCGGTCGATGACCGTCAGACAGTTGCCCGACTGCTTCTGAAGAAGATGAATCAGACAAAATGGAGTCGACGGTTTTGGATATCATGCGAAAAAGCAGCTCCTAACTGGGATAGCGTTTCGTCAGCGGTGGAACAATCAGGTGTCTCATTCGAGAGCTGAGCGCAGAAATATTGGATGCACTAGGAGAGGAACACTTAAATCAACTGCTCCCCAGATCAAAATCAAACAGCTCAGCGCTTGAATAGGATGTAACCCAAGTTCTTTAAGGCCATGAAGGGGAGAAGCTCAATAGAGAGGTTAAGTTTTTATTAAGCATCTCACTATCTAACAGTAGCGTAACATTGGGCAACATTTCCATGGAACAGTCGATCGAAGTCAAGGATTTTTTGTCGATGCATGGCTGGAATAAATACGCGTTGTCATGACGCGTTGTCATGAATAGCTGCCATCAACCTCTCAAACCATCATGTGGCGATGGTGTGGCGATTTATGACATTCGGCGATTTATGACATTCGTCGAGCGATCGCCGACTGCCAGCAATCGCCCATCACATCACGCTTTACATTGATGAGTTCGTGATTGTCACGGGTGCGAATAACCAACGCATCTTCTGATGAGCCGACCGTGCCGAGAACCATCCAGCGGTCGCCTACGATTTCAGACAAGTGCGCTTCCCATACCACCTGATATTGAGGCGGAACGGAAACGATAATACGGGCCCCACATTCTCCAAACAACACCGTATCCCAGCGGTCGTGAACAGATGAGTCGATAGGAAGTTGAATCGTAGCCCCTTGCGCACTACTAATGCAGCATTCCGCTAGGGCGATCGCCACCCCCCCTTCCGCACAATCATGGGCCGACGACACCCATTGCTGTTGAATTCCGCTTCGACATGCGTGTTGCACTGTTTTTTCTAGGGTGTAGTCCACAACAGGAGGCTGACCTACCACGGTGTGATGTACCACTGAAAGATACTCAGATCCCCCTAGCGTTGGCAGCGTTGCATTACCGTCTGAATCATCCGTTGATGTTTCATGAAAGCCAATCCCCAAGAGATAGATGACATCATTTTCCTGGCGCCACCCTTGCCCACACGTCGTGGTAATGTCAGGCACCATGCCAACCATTCCCACGACTGGAGTTGGGTAGATGGGCTGAGGGATTCCATGAGAGTCTACAGTTTCATTATAGAGAGAGACATTTCCTCCCGTCACAGGCGTTGCAAACTCAGCACAGGCGTCAGCCAATCCTCGACACGCTTCCGACAGTTGCCAATACCCCACGGGCTTTTCAGGACTACCAAAGTTCAAGTTGTCCGTCACGGCGATGGGCTCTCCACCCACGCAACTCACGTTTCGGGCTGCTTCCGCAACGGCCATTTTTGCTCCTTCATAGGGGTTTAAGTAAACATAGCGGGCATTACAATCAACAGTTGCTGCAATGCCTGTGCGATAGAGGGCTGCGTCAGGTGTTGGAATCTCTGTGCTGGCTCCATGACCATTCGCACCATTTGCCTGCTGTGAACTCTCTTGGGGGCGAACCCGAATGACAGCTGCATCGGCTCCCCCCGGAAAGAGAACAGAATTGTTTTGCACTTGGTGGTCATATTGACGATAGACCCATTGTTTTGAGGCGATCGTTGGACTGTCGAGCAGCGTCAACAGCACCTCATTCCAACTGAGTGAGCCTCCGGCATGGTCTAATCCGGCGATCGCACAGGGCGGAAGTTGCGATTCTGTCCATTCCCATGCGGTTTGGACATAGGCTGGAGGCTCGGTGAGTGCTTCCCGATGATAAATCGGGGTGTTGTCTGACAGTGCTGTCGCGGGAATTTCGGCAGCAACAGCGCCATTAAATAGAATGCGAACAACGGGGTCTTCAATCACAGAGCCAGCCACAACAGCCTGAAGCCCCCAGCGATGAAAAATCTCAATGAGTTCTTGTTCCCGTCCGCGATGGGCAACAAATAGCATTCGCTCCTGAGACTCAGAGAGGAGATATTCGTAGGGCACCATGCCCGTTTCTCGATTCGGAATACAGTCCAGATCCAACTCAATCCCGACACCACCCTTTGCTGCCATTTCAGAGGTTGAGCAGGTAATGCCTGCTGCGCCCATGTCTTGAGCTGCGACCACAGCTCCAGTCCTAAATGCTTCAAGGCATGCCTCAATCAAAGATTTCTCTAAGAAAGGGTCACCGACTTGTACTGCTGGACGATCATCAGCAGAGTCGCCCGTTAGCTCAGCGCTTGCAAAACTTGCGCCCCCCATTCCGTCTCGTCCGGTGGTTGATCCCACGTAAAGAACCGGATTCCCAATACCCGATGCTCCAGATTTCACAATTTCTGGCGTCTCCATGAGTCCAATGGCCATGGCATTGACGAGAGGGTTCCCCGCATAAGCAGGGTCAAAATACACTTCTCCCCCCACTGTCGGCACGCCGACACAGTTTCCGTAATGGGCAATGCCTTCGACAACACCACTAAACAATCGCCGGGTGCGAGCACAATCAGTATTTCCATCTGGACTTTCATCCAAACTCCCGAAGCGAAGGGAATTGAGCACAGCAACAGGTCGTGCCCCCATCGTAAAAATGTCTCTGAGAATACCTCCAACCCCTGTCGCGGCTCCCTGAAATGGCTCGATGGCGGATGGGTGATTGTGGGACTCAATTTTGAACGCAACATGGAGACCGTTGCCAAAATCTACGACCCCCGCATTTTCACCTGGTCCAACTAAAATGCGATCGCCCGTTGTTGGAAAATGTTTGAGCAAAGAACGTGAATTCTTATAGCAGCAATGCTCTGACCACATGACGCCAAACATACCCAGCTCTGCTTTGTTTGGATGTCGCCCCAATCGCTTGACAATCTCATCATATTCATCGGGCTTTAGACCTTCAGCAGCAATGTCGTCTGGAGGGAAGGGTGCAGAGGCGATCGCAGACATAAATATTAAGTAGGACAAGGAGAAGAATAGGTCAATTCTAAACCAAACCCATCAAATTGATGATTGCTTAGCTTGGTGTACTCAACGGCAACTCAATAGTGAACTCAGTTCCATCTCCAGGGGTAGAGATAAAGCTTAGATCCCCCCCATGGGAGTCAACCACAATGTAATGCACGATCGGTAGACCGAAGCCCGTTCTTTTCCCGAGCTTTTTGGTTGTATAAGTGGGATCAAAAATGTTTGGTTGTAAGTCCGTTGATATTCCCCCGGCATTATCGGCAATATGAAGAAGAATTTTATGATCTTGCTGTTCAGTTCGAATAATGATTGTTGGATTCTCTAAACTCTGCTGATCGAATGCATCTAAAGCATTTGCCAAGATATTTGTCACAGCTTGGTTGATTTGGCATGGGGAACCCATCACCATCGGCAAATCCTCATACAACTTAATCAACTCAATTTCAGAGCGGTTGGATTGAGCTTGAAAACGATGTTTTAGAAGGAGCAGTGCGTGATCTAACACTTCATGCACGTTCATCTCACGTCGTTGATCATGAGTGTATTGTGCAAATGTCTCCAACGATGTGTTGACAGCACTGATACTGTTACAGCTTTCTTTAATCGACTCAACAATAGTCTGGATGTTTTGGGAAATATCGTTCAGATGGATATCATTTGCATGCTTGGAAATGCCTTCGCTAGGTGCCGGAGTCTGCTGCTGATAAAGAGAAATATGCTCAAGAAGCTGCTGATAATATTGCTGAGCAAGTCCAATATGCTTCGTGATGTCGACTATTGGAGGTTTGGTTGCATTGACCACTCCTGAAGCTAGTGCTTCTAAAACAGCTAGCTTTTCTTGTTGCATTAGTTTGATTTGTTCTTGCTGAAGCTCCGCATCATGAATGAGGACTCCTTGTTCAAGCTGCTCATTGAATTGCCGAAGCTCAGCTTCAACATACTGACGTTTCCCGATTTCTTTTTGGAGCTGGTCGTTTTGGTGATTGAGCGTACGCATAAGATGCTGTAAGCTCCACTGTGTTTTGACTCTAGCGAGGACTTCACCTCTGCTAAAAGGTTTTGTAATATAGTCAACTGCCCCTAACGACAACCCATGGATCTTACTTTCCGTGTCTGCTAATGCAGTCATGAAAATAATTGGAACTTTACTAGTTTTTTCATGGGTCTTGAGCCTGCTACATGTCTCAAACCCATCGAGGTGAGGCATCATGACATCAAGCAGGATTAGATCCGGTAGCTCTTCACCGACTTGTTCTAGAGCATCAATTCCATCGGCAGCAGTTCGCACTGCATAACCTTCTCGTTTGAGTGTTTGTTCAAGAATCTCCAAGTTGTCTGGATTGTCATCAACAATAAGGATGAAGCCAGAGTTCTGAGTGTTCATGTCGGTAAAAGGACATTACAAGTCATAAGACGTCAAAAATAAAGGAGTGAAGCCTCAGGTGGGCGCGACTTTAGCATAGATGCAGAATTGCTATAGCAAGGACTCACTCGGGAATTTAACCCAGGACCAATTGAGTAGTCTATTTGGTTATTAATTAACCCAGCAAATGAATTTGAGATAATTACTTGAGGGAGCCACAGAAAAACTCGTTGAATAGTTTTCTGTGCAAGGGCTACAGTATGTTGCTATGGCCTAAGTCCATTCACATCCTGAACAACTTCTTCGTTTGAGTTTCAATACGGCATTCTGAAAATTCAATAACGATGAACATGCAGGATGAACACTGTGCTCATACAAAGCGACCGCAGAAATAATTCGACGAATCGCAGAAGTTTTAAATTGCTTAAGAATGGAGGAGATGCACTCATTATTTAGAACATCATGGACAATTCATAGATATGTTTAGTATGCCCATACGTGTCTAAATAGCTTTAGGTCGGTTCAAGTTCAGTGCTCATCTTTCGTAATCAGGATTTAGGAGAAGCAGAACAGTCTGTAAGTTTCAACACGATGAGTTTCAACTGCTCCATATAATGACCTATTAAGGCAAGGGATCTGCAAATAAAAAAGATACCCATATAGAGGGGCAGCGGGCTAAGCCCGCCGCCCCTCTATTGGTACTTGATTTTCTAGCAAGTCCCTAAGTACCTGTACGGAGTTAGACCAAAATCCTAAATCCTTTGTCGCTCACTGAGCAGGCGGCACGAGATTGAGGAGGGTACGCTTAATTATGGCTATCTGTCTACATATATAAAGAACCACCTTTACGCCTTATGTGAGTTGATCGCTGAAATGACGTAGATACGTCGAAACTGTCCAATCTCCAGATTTTGATGCTAGCTGAAACCCTTTATATATAAGGGCTTAATTTAACTCACATAATGCGTACCTTTATAAAGAAGCACCTTTCAAAAAGCCCGCGAACGATGCCTCTTCTATCGTGAGCGAATGTAGCGACTCAAGTTCTGTCTTGATCGGCGCCATGCAGCTTGTTCTTGAACGATCAATCACTTGTGGCAGCGAACCTTCTGCGAAAACTCTAGGGTGCTCCGCAAGGATATTGAGAATTGTTAAGCGAGGATTCCGAAGTAATTCCCAGTACTAATCAACAAAATCTCCAGAGCTCTTATAACCTGTCAGTGTATTCACGCAAATTGAATTGTAAACGGAGCATCGGGAAAATCTTTACAGTAAATTTACAATCTCGTTAAATGGTGAATATCCCCCTTAAACAGGCTCCATGACTCACTTGCTCTAAGCAATGTCTGATGGTTTCTGGGAGAGGGTTTGACTCTCTCGATAAACGTCTTTAATTGTGGTCAGAAGATGGCTCTGCGTCACCTCAATGGCAGGGGTTATGTTGCCTGGGCTTTCAAAAAACACTGTGCTGTTGACTGTTTTCATAGCTAACATTTGGAATAGGATATGAGTAACAGGGATGAGCACGGCTAGAACCTTTGGATGTTCTGAATGATGAAAGCTGGCTCTCGCATCCACCATTGTTGGATACGCATACACGACTTTTTTTTCTAGTGACGGATCAGACCGATTCTGGAGTGGTGTGATTAACCACCCATCATCGTCGGTTTTGACGACATAGTATTGGGAATGACTAAGCTGCCCTGCCATGTTTTTGAGTGCAGGGGCGATCGCTCTTACTAATACTGGTGTTTTGCCGTCTTTCGGTGCATTTGCAATGAGTTCTTGAATTTGCTGATCAACATCCATGCCTGCTATTTCCAATGCTCTGGGAACTAACTGAGGGAAATTTCTGTCCTCGGTAATGCTATTAGTCTATTGCTGTTTTTAGGCTGTTGCAGCGAGATTCTGGACATGGGAGCAGATGGATATTGATTGAATTGGCTCTCGGAGCACTATTTTTAGCAGCAGCTTTCCTCCTGTGACGATGTCTCAGGGGAGCATTGATGGAAAAAGCTGTACGAAAATAGTCTTCAGAACCGCCAATCACTTCCAACCAATTGTTTGATGTTGCATTTTTAGTAGAGTGTATTGCCGCTGTGATAACTGCTCACCATCAGGGACCCCATATTCCACATGTGGAATCATTAAATGTAGAGGCGCTGTCAAGATTACTTCTAGATGAGCTTCATCATTCCACGAAAGCACCCGTTGACCATTGCCGAAATGTTTCTATTCGTGTCGCGCGTGAAGTTGCGCGTATTTGTGAAGAGAGCAAGCGCATTCAAGATTCAGGTGAAGTCGATACGTGGTTGGTAAACCTTGCACGCCACCGCTTAAAGCAATGTGTGCGGTATCATCGACTCGGTTCGCGGCAAGGAAGAGTCGAGCTGCACAGCACTCTTAGTGCTGTGATCTATCGATATATTACGCCGCCTCAGGTTCAGTCCAGTTATCAGGCTCGGCTAACGTTGATCGAAGATTTTCTCCAAAATTTCTATGTGGAGTCTTTGAGCGCGTTTCGACGAGAAAACAAGCTAGATGTCGGGTACTGCCCGCGATCGCTCTTAGAGCTAGCCGAATACATGGCATTTACAGAGCGGTATGGCAAACGAAGAATTCCCCTCCCTGGTCGCCGTAGTCAGCAGCTCATCATCTTGAGAGCACAGACTTTTTCAAAACAGCAGCCTCCAGAAACAATCGTGGATATCGAGCAGGCTGCAGAAGGATCCTCTGCAGAATCGGATCAAGGATGGAATACGGCTCCCATGCAGCAAGTCCGCGAACAGATGGTCGCGCAAGAGCCGGATAATGCAGATGATTCCTTACGTGGCGTTGTTGTTGATAAGCTATTGGCTTATCTAGAAGAACGTCAGCAGGAAGACTGTGCCGACTACTTTGTCCTTAGGCTTCAAGATTTGCCCGCGAATGAAATCGAAGCTATCTTAGGGCTGACGCCTCGACAGAGAGATTATCTCCAGCAACGATTTAAGTATCATTTGATTAGATTTGCTCTATCCCATCATTGGGAACTCGTGCATCAATGGTTAGAGGCCGATCTCGAGCATAATTTTGGGCTCACGCCACAGCAATGGGATTCATTTATGGATCAACTCTTGCCTCAGCAACAACAACTCTTGTTATGCAAGCAAAATAGCCTGACGGATCGGGCGATCGCCCAAGAGTTGGGCTGCACTCCAACTCAAGTCCATAAGCAATGGTCAAAGCTCCTTGAGAAGGCTTGGGAAATTCGTAATAGTTTAGTGTCCGGAGCGGGAACATTACCTCATGAATAGAGATCCAGAAGCCATCAATTCCTTTTTGGCTTGGTTGTTCCAAGATCCCTCCCTGACCGACAGTGAATCATCAGGGGATGCGCCCGATATTTCATTCGGGCTACATGGGTCAGACATAACGGATCTGCACAGGAACATCCAAAACCGTTTAGTAGCTGAGGAGCATATGATGAATTCCTCTAACCTCAGCCAATTTCAATCGGATTCCTTAAGTGACTTGTCACTTGATCCATCGTCACCATCTCATGTTGGAGATTTACCTGCTGTGCAAGATCGTTTTCATGCTCTGTTAAAACGCCGGCTACGTGCCGAGATCGCTCAAAAACCTCCTGTCTTTCCCTGGGAGAGCGACCCAACCAGCTATGAATCTGAGTCGAAAGACTTAGTTGCTGCCGATTCTGTTCCCATGAAAGGCTGGGTTCAACAAATCCAAGAACGCCTACCTGTACCCATGTCTGAAGAACTCCTCGTTGGGTTACTTCAGCGGTGTCAGGCGATGGCTCACTCTTCCTTACAGCGGGGTGCTCAGTTGGTTCGTGCCGTCGAATCGCTGTTCCCAGACGAGCCTCAAACTCTTAACCAACTGGCCGGATTGGTGTTAACTTCTCCTGTCCGTGGCGAAGGTCTGGCCTCTTCTTTCCGTGGTGCATCGGAAACTGCATCGCGTTTTCCATCTCACTACGAGTCTGCTACCCCTGTGCAAAAAATGGCACTCTCGTTGATCGCAGCTCAAGAAATCATGGAGAACTTAACTTTGTTTGTGTCCGAGACGGCCCAAACAGCAGTTCGCCATATCCCAACAGACTACGGCTCACTATCCATTCACACGTCTTTTGCCCCCTATACACGGGGTTTGAAAGTAGAGGTGCAACTTCCTTGTGGTGGACATCTACAGTTGAATGGCCCCGATGGTAGCTCTGTTGCCCGTCGAGATCAAGCTGGACCACTCAGTGTCGAGTTGTTTGATGTTACGGGCGATCGCACATACTGTCTCGATATTCAGTTAAACACTAGTGAAGCAGTGTCTTTGAAATTTGCAATTCAGCTTGATGCTTAATTGTCGTTTTGAATATGGATGTCAGTGACAGCAACGAGTTTTAGAGCCGTTGATACGACATCAACAACCATAGTTCAACATGAATAAGTGGCTAGTACTTCTCTGTTCGATGCTGGCCACTTATTTTTATGCGATCTCATTCCTCACCTACGCGTCACCTAAATTTACGGCTAACGAACGTAAGTTCGTTATTCAGTTTCTTGAGAATGACCATGAAATAGAGTCGGAATTTTTGTGTTGGGGACGGTGGCTTCGCCACCATCCCCAACATAGTCCCTCCGGATTTTTAAATTTTCATTTCTTAGACGACGTCTCTTAGAAGTAAAGCCTCTATTTTCTTGGATAATCGGGAATTCTAAGAGTGTTCCCTCTCTATAATGCAGCATCATAATGTTGGGTAAATAGACTCTGATTAAGTAGATGGCCATAATTAAACGTATTCTTACAAATCCTGTGCCGTCCGCTGCGCGGGCGGCACAGGATTTGGGGTTTTGATTTTAATTATGTCCAGGTACTTACAAGAAACCTACAGTTCTCAGCATGCTTTGGGCTGATTTGCCTATTCAGATGATATTTCTGAGTGTGCGATGCGATACGCTCTAAAACAAGTCTAGAAAACAACTAAGTAGCTTGTCGTTATTAAACTAAAAACTCAAAAACCTGGGGAGCGCCCCGGAGGAGGGCTCCCCAGGTTTTTAAAGTGAGTCTATTTATGTCTATCTATTTACACGAGCTTGAAAAATAAAGAATGGGCATGGATGGTTATCACATGAATCACGGCTTCCGCCTAAAGACATAAAAATCACACAGGGTTCTTATTCAGTGACTAATTTCCTCTTTCACGTATTTTTTGTCTTATCGTGCAACCTAATTAGCTTCAGAAGGTCATAGATCTTACTGTTAGAGTGATGTGCTAAGCAGGCACTGATAAATTCACCTTCATTCTCAGGAATGAACTGTGAGCAACCCCCCTCTGAATGTTGTTTAAGCCCTGTCCCTAATCACCATCAAATCATCATTATGACTACGATTCTTGTTACTGGAGCCGCTGGATTTATTGGCTATCATGTGAGCCGTGCCTTGCTTGACCGAGGAGAAACCGTCATCGGTGTCGACAACCTCAACGAGTATTACGATGTAAACCTGAAGCGCGACAGGCTCCAGGACTTGAAGCAATCGAACAATTTCGGCTTCAACCAAATTGAGCTGGCGGATCGGGCTGCCATGGAAATACTCTTTAACACCTATCAGCCTCAACGAGTTGTACACATGGCGGCACAAGCAGGTGTTCGATACTCTATCGAGAATCCTCATGCTTACATCGATAGCAATGTTGTGGGTTTTCTAAATGTTTTGGAAGGATGTCGTGCTTGCAAAGTTGATCATTTGGTCTTTGCATCATCAAGTTCCGTGTATGGCGCCAATCGAACGATGCCTTTCTCAGTCCATCACAACGTGGATCATCCTGTCAGTCTCTATGCGGCTACGAAAAAGTCAAATGAGTTGATGGCTCATACCTATAGTCACCTGTATGAGATTCCAACCACAGGTCTTCGTTTCTTTACTGTGTATGGGCCTTGGGGTCGTCCAGATATGGCAGCGTTTAAGTTCACACAAGCTATTATCGAGGGTCAGCCCATTGACGTATACAACTACGGCAAGATGAGCCGCGACTTTACCTACATTGATGACATTGTTGAAGGTATCCTTCGCACCTTGGATACTCCTGCTCAAGGAAACACAGACTGGACTGGACTGGACCCAGATCCTAGCAGTAGCAATGCTCCGTATCGCCTTTACAACATTGGAAACAATCAACCTGTTCAGCTGCTGCACTTTATCGAGGTGTTAGAAAATTGTCTCGGTAGAACGGCGGAGAAAAATTTACTTCCGCTGCAGCCGGGTGATGTGTTGGAAACCTATGCAGATGTTGAGGCTTTGATGAATGCTACTGGGTTTGAACCTAAGACATCAATCGAACACGGACTCCAAAAGTTTGTTGATTGGTATTGCAAGTATTACAACATTTCTCTTGACGCTCCCTTGTTGTCACGAATAGAGAGATGAGGCGACTCTTGAAAGGTCCCCTGACATTCGTCTATCCATAAAACAGACAGCCCCATGACTTCGCAGATACCTAAACAATCGACGGTGGTTTCTTCTCAAAAACTGAGTATTGTTGAGCAACTGTTGAAGCAGCTTCGAGCGTCACCAACCTACGTGACCGAAGAGTCTGTTTTGCTGAGGATCTTGGTGCAGTGTTTGGTTACTGTCGGTATTGTGGCGACGGATATATCAGCAGCTAATGTTTCTGGGGTGGCGCTTATTAGTCTTTGGGCGGTTCCCGCAAGTGCTATCGGTGCTACCTGGAGCTGGTTTCGCCGCCGTAGTCGAAATATTCCGGCGAAGTTTGGCATTGCGATCGCCATGTTGTTGGCACTTGTGGTGTTTTTTGATCAGCTGTTGCGACAACAGCAAGATACACGCCTCGCCCTCGCGTATTTACTGATTCAGCTGCAGGTATTCCATAGTTTTGACTTGCCTCGGCGCAAGGACTTGGGATACTCCATGATGATTGGACTGATTTTAGTCGGGGTGGCCGCAACCCTGAGCCAAACCTTTGCTTTTGCCCCGTTTTTAATTGCATTCTTGGCGATCGCCCTACCAACGTTGGTGTTGGACTACCGCTCAAAGTTGGGACTGGTTCCGCATTCGATTCAAAAGAGCGCGATGGCATTACCGATGCGGCGTATCGGCATTGTACTGGGAGTGACCATTGTCCTTGGACTTGCCATTTTCGCCATGATGCCTCGGTTCCAGGGCTATCAAATTCGCAGCTTTCCCGTGAGTACCCCGATTGAGTTTGACGGGGAATTTAACACCAGCATCATCAATAATCCTGGGTATGAGAACGGTAGCGAAAGCGGAGAATCTGGATTTGGAACCAATGCCGATGATTCAGAAACAGAGGGTGGTGCAGCGGGTGCCGTGGATGAAGAATCCTATTACGGGTTCAGCAGCCGCATGAATCAGAATCTTCGGGGAGAACTCGTTCCCAAGGTTTTAATGCGCGTGCGATCGCAAGCAGAAGGCTTTTGGCGCGTTCTGGCGTTTGATCGCTACACCGGACAGGGGTGGGAAATTTCTCGGAATGATGAAGAGGATGTTGAAATTATTGAGCGTCCTCCATGGACTTATGGGTTTCACTTACCCTGGGGCATTGGAGCCAATCGAACCCGTGAGGTGATCCAAACCTTTACGGTGGTGGCTGAGATGCCCAATTTGATTCCGGCATTGTATGAACCAAAGAAAATATACTTTCCAACGGAGCAGATCGCGATTGATCTAGAAGGGGGACTGCGATCGCCCGTAAATCTGACTGATGGCATTACCTACACGGTGATATCTGCAGCACAATATCGCGATCGCACGATATTACGAGAAACCGAAACGGTTTATTCAGAGGAAATTCAGACCCATTATCTTCAACTTCCTGATGATAATGTCGTCATGCTTCGTCAGAAAACAGAGGAGATTCTGAACAAAGCAGAGCGGCCTCCGACTGAACCCTATGAAATCGCACTCTATCTCGCTCAATACCTGAAACAACACTATTCGATTCAACCAGAATTGCCCTTTTTAGAACCGGGGGAAGATCTAGCGGCAGCCTTTTTGGAAAAATATGAGGGTGGCTATCCCGACCACTTTTCCACCGTACTAACGCTGATGCTTCGTTCTGTTGGCGTTCCATCTCGTTTGGTAGCTGGTTTTTCTCCTGGTGAATTCAATCCGTTTACGGGATTCTACATCGTCAAAAATGTCGATGCTTATGCCATGACAGAGGTGTTCTTCCCAAATTATGGCTGGTTCCCGTTTGATCCCATTCCCGGTCACGATGTCATTCCTCCAACGATCGAAGATTATGAAACGTTCAGTGTCTTGAGGCAGTTTTGGAATTGGGTGGCAGGGTGGCTCCCCTCTCCGGTACGAGGCATCCTTTCAGGTGTGCTTGACGTCGTATCCCGTGTTGCTGGATGGGCTATCGCCACACTGATTTCTCTTTTCACAGGCGGATGGATTGGCGTATTGATTGGACTCGTGCTTCTTACTGCACTCGCCTTTATTAGCTGGCTCCTATGGACAAGTTGGCGATCGCTGGTTCATCACTTTTGGTTAAGAAAACTCCCGCCGATGGAGTCGCTCTATCAGCAAATGCTGGATCACTTTTCTCATCTAGGTTTTCGAAAATCGCCAGCCCAAACGCCATTAGAATATGCTCGGTCTCTCAGAGAACATCAATCGACTGAACGATGCACCGTTGCTGAGGAAATTACAATGGCGTATGTGCAATGGCGGTATGGAAACATCACTCCAAAAATCGCCGTACTAAAGCAAAAGTGGCATTCGGTATTGTCGACACAACCTTCCTTATCACGCCTTTTCAAGCGAACATCTTCTCGGTCTTAATTACAAAATCATCATCTTGCCTGTCCTTCATACACCTTCAAAATATTTCAGACCAAGACGTGGCATGGTTCGAAATTTCCCGGTTTGACTTTTGAGCAACAGGACGGGGCAACGTTTTGAAGAGGAAGCAGGGTTTGGATCGCGCAATGCGCGCCCCAAACCCTCATTCTTTCATTGCAAGTTTGAGCCGTTTGCCAAGTCATCTGATCAACATGTTAATGATCATGTCTTAGCAAACAGACATACAACAATAGGATTTATCTGTGAGTCTGTAAGAATACATGGGAATGCTAAGCATAATTTCCCTTTGTGTTTTCCTGTACTTCTTTTCGCTAAGAGTTGAACTATGTCATTAGGTGCGCATCTATATCAGGCAGTGTCTCTGACCATTATCGCGACGATTACAACTACAGCAACGACATCGCTGACTTACTACTTGCTGTCTCGCCCATGGTGTATCGATTTTGAATCAGATGGTAGGCAAACGATTTTATATGGAACGAGGCTTTGTAGTAATGCCTACGAGCCTGAAGCAACAGCCCAGTTTTCTGAAAAAGGATTAGTGTTAGACAACTAAGTAGATAAGGGATTGAGCCATAAAAAAGATACCCAATAGAGGGGAGGCGGGCTTAGCCTGCCTCCCCTCTATTGGTACTTTATTTTCTAGCAAGTCCCTAAGCATAAATCCAGCAATTCTCAGTATGAAAATGATTCTCGCGGCTAAAGCTGTGTTGAAGGCCAAAACCATCATTTTGTTGTTCTAAAATCGCCTCTCTCCGCACGTTTTTCACCTCAAAGTGGCTTGAGAATCCAAAATGAGAATTGCT
>JBCCWF010000114.1:0-15478 GCA_039194035.1 Cyanobacteria bacterium P01_E01_bin.6
AGACTGAATCGTCGCACCCATTATTCCACCCTCCAGAAGACATATTGCTTCTCTCTAGCCTAAATGGAGAGACAACCGAGGCTTTAACGTCTTAGTTCGAACCGCTTCATATTGGCTGCAAAAAATCCTCGAACCGACAGCAGTGAGGATCAGTTCTATGTTCCTGGTAGTACCCGGCAACTGTTTGAGGTCAATGGAGTTAAGTTTGGCGTGGCCATTTGTCATGAGGGTTGGCGCTATCCCGAAACGGTTCGATGGGCGGCAGTCAGAGGTGCCAAAATCGTTTTTCATCCCCACCATACGGGAAGCGATCACACTGGTGTTCGTTTGACGCAGTGGGGCGCAGCCAGCAGTCCTTATTATGAAAAGGCAATGATGCTGCGAAGCATCGAAAACACAATTTACTTTGCCAGTGTTAATTATGCGTTGCGCTTTCAAGAATCGGCGACTAGTCTCATCGACCCATCAGGCCACTGTCAGGCATACCTCCCTTACGGGCAAGAAGGCTTACTTGTGCAAGCCATTGATGTTGAAAAGGCAACCGGTTTGATTGCTCATCGATATGCACCTGAGCGATACTCAGACGTCACCGGAGCGTGAATACACAACTTGGCAAAGTTTGCGAAGAAATGAGTGATTGAGGCCCGCGTCGCAGGCCTCAATCACTCATTTCTTCGGTATGAATCTGCGAACTTTGCTAAGTCGTGTGAATATTGGAAAACGAAGGCAGAGAAAAGAATGGCGTTGTGCCAACATAGATGCTTGTTAATGCACAGCCCCCATGAGCGTGGCGATCGCCCCATACTGAGCAATGGCCTGCACTGATGCCGTTGCGGTGACATGCAACTGTTTCCAGGCATTCACCATCGCCTCTTCTACCTCACTGGACTGGGCTGAGTTTGTCAGCGCTAGTATCGTTGGGCCAGCCCCACTAATGACAACACCATAAGCACCCGCATCCAGAGCGGCGATTCGCACCGCATCAAAGCCAGGAATCAGAGTCTTGCGATAAGGCTGGTGAATTCGGTCATCTAGAGCAGATGCCAGCCAGTCTGTTTGCCCTATTTCCAATGCCCGCAAGAGTAACCCCAAATGCGATGTATTGAAAATGGTATCAGCACGAGAATACGTTTCTGGTAGCACTCGCCGCGCATCGGCAGTGGATAGCTCAAATTCAGGAATCGCAATGACAGGAACGATATCGTCTTGCCAAGAGATGTCACATACGATCCATTCATCATGCTCTGTATGCGTCGTGAGTTGGCAACCACCCAACAATGCAGGCACAACATTATCAGGGTGACCTTCGATGGCGATCGCCAGATCCATCAGTTTGTGATCGGTCAGAGGAAATCCAGCAAGTGTATTCGCCCCTAACAATCCACCCACAATAGCCGTAGCCGAACTCCCCAATCCTCGGGAGAGAGGAATATCCATCGAAATGGCAATTTTTACGGGGGGCGTGGGTCGGGCGATCGCTCCATAGAGACTAGCAAAGGCACGATATGCCAAGTTGTTCTCATCCGTTGGAACCTGCTCAGCATCGGCTCCAGTCACTGTAATCTGTGCGTCATCATCATCGCGGACGATGAAGAATTCAAATGTGTTGTAGAGATTCAATGCAGCCCCTAAACAATCAAAGCCAGGGCCAATGTTTGCCGTGGTTGCAGGAACTCGAATGGTGACGGAGTTGGAGGTTGGCATGCGAAAACAGCAGTATGATTCCAGTCAGTTAATTTACCAGGTTTTGAAACGAACAAAGACCATCCCATGACGTGGTAACGGATCAAGCATGTGCACAACATCGCTTCTCAGTGGGTGGACACCATTAAATATAAAATTCCTAAATCTTGCGCGGCCCGCGCAGGCTTTAGACAATGGTTTTTAATGATGCCAAGGTACTTACATACCAGCAAGACTCTCATGCATAACGTTTCAAGGCAATGAGAGAAAATCAGGCATATTTTAATACCGACGTATTCTGATCAATGAGTGCTTTATTCTCCGAGTTTTATCTGGTCTTAAACAGGGCACACACGAGTCTAAGTATTAACAGTACCGTATTGTGCAAAGGCTCTCCTCTTCTTGCCGTGGAATTCAACCAAACTGTTGCCTGCAACCATTGATAATGATGGCATCGCGTCCCTTCCTCATCTCTAAACCCAAACCATGTTGGGCACTGTTGTTAAGCAATTACCTGACTGCACCGCATATCAGCGGGCGATCGCCTCAAATCGTTATAAATCAATACAGCATCAATCAATACGGCAGTAATATTAGTCCATCGAATGATGTACTTCTCGTAAGTTCTACGATATTTTGCTCTCATTGGATACTTCCGTTCAAGCCAAATTTAATGAGGGACTTATGACAACGACCTATTTTTTAACGATTCGACCTCAGATGAAAACCATTGTGCTCAGCAGTGCATTGGCCATTGGTACCGGAGCAAGCCTGTTGGCAATTAGCCCGCGTGCTGCTGCCACCGAAAACGTTCGTTTTACTTACAACGCCGTCGAAGTCACGATTTCAGAAGATGAAGTCGAGCGCTTTGCCGAAACGGGTGAACTGCCAGATAACTTAAGTGCTTTCTTTGATGAAACTCCACAAATCCCAGATGACGTTCGAACGCTCCTGACACGCGAGTTCCGCATTCCTCGCTTTGTCGACAGCTTTTTGGAAAGCCCGACGGGTGAGTTTGCCCTGCTGCAAATTGATCAGGCCATCAACAGCTCTTCCAATCAAGGTGACTTAGATTCGCTGCGCACTGCGTTTGAAGTGGCGGGAGAGGATCGAGATGTTTCATTTTTAGAGCTGCTCAAGGTCTATCCAGAAGATGAGGTAAGCGTCAATCTGACGAACCTTGAAAGCGTTTACAACCGAACCGCCACCTTTGTAGAGCAAATTCAGCCTGCTATTGAAACAGCCATTGGATTTCTTCAAGACATCGTTTGCGAATGTGATCCTGAACAACCAGCTGCAGCCGAGACATTGCCTGATGAGGCTGAAACATTGCCTGATGAGGCCGAACCATTGCCTGATGAGGCCGAACCATCATCTGACGAAGCAGGCAGTTCAGCTGAATTATCCCGATCTAATTGTTATGGCGGAAGAGCAACCGAGGCCAGTCTCGATTCTGATCATGACGTTGTCACGGATGAAGACGCGGCGGACCACAATCTTGCACCCGCGACTGAACAAGCAACCGTCGAAGACGAGCAAACTCCAAATCCGTAATGACTCTGCATGGTTGATTTCTGTGAATGAGTCGAAGTCCTCATGCCAACTCAACCCTACAAGAAACATGTACATGTCTACGCACATATCTACGATTGGTTCCTTAATGACTGAATGCCATAACCATGTCTAAATCATTTCAATGTTTGCCGCGCTGGCTAAATTGTCGATTACCCCGATTTCTGTCAGTTGGAAGTGTTTTGTTCGCCAGTATGGGTGCTGGTGTCCTGCTGAACACCACGACTGCAGATGCGGCAGAGCGTGTCGTCCTGACTTATGGCCCATTTGAGCGATATCTTATAATCGATGAATTGAAAACCCTTGCTGAAACTGGAGAAGCATCCACAGGCATCCAGTTTTTGTCTGCCGTGTCAGGACAAGAGGTGTCCGCTCTTCAAGATGTCTTTACACAGGAGATTCGACTCAATCTTCGCTTCCTCGACCGAACACTCAACTCATTGCCTGGAGAGTATGCTCTGTTCCAAGCAGGTACTGTGATTCACACACCATCTCGGAGGGCGAATATTCAGGCCATGCGGGCAGCGCTGGTGCTATCCGCGAGCGATGATAACTATGTTTCTTTACTAGAGATTCTTGAGAACTATCCAACGCAGGATGTCTATCTTGACGGGCCACAGCTTTTGCAAGATGTGCGGGCTGTCAGTGAATTTGTCGATAGTGTTGGAGAAAGGCTATCTCCTCAACTTGCGATCGCCCAAGAGATCCTAGAAGGATTAGTGTGCGAATGCGAATCAGATGATGCGATAACCGCAACATCTGAATAATCTGCCGGGTATTGACATCACCAATTCTGAGCAGGGTTGAATACTGAATACAAAATCGTGAACATATGGTGGCTCGTGTTGCATGTACCACCATGCTTATTGGCCACTTATTTGCTTAATGCTCGATTTGAAGTAGCCGGAAACGATTGTGCCCTCGCTGCTGCGCTTGTTCTAATGCTTGCTCCGCAGCCAACGAGAGGCGTTGATGATCTGCTTGGGAGGGGCGATAGGCGATCGCCCCTCCAATGTCAGTATTCACCGACGCATGGGATTGATCGTCCAGTTGTATCGGTTTCTGAGTCAGGACATCAATGAGGGAGGTGCCATAGTCTGAGGCGTTGCGCTGATTCAACCCCAGTACCATACAGGCAAATCTCCCATAGCCATCACCAAATAACCACTGATCAATAGGGCCATGAGATTCCAGACACTGGGCGATCGCTTGCATCAGGGCATCGTTTTTGATTTGTAGCACCGTTGAATCAGTTGGCGTCGCGGGCTTCGTTGAGATGACAAACAGAGAGACTGACTCATAATGATCATTTCCAGTTTGGATCTGCATCTGACGTAGGACATGCGTAAGCGCCTTGGGCAATGCACTATATGGAATCAAGTTGATGGTTGGGTCAAGTAGCGAGAAAGCCTCCAACAAGTTCCGATGACTACGTTGTAACAACGTGATGTTCTGAGTTTGCTTCGACACGTCTTCTTCTTTTGATCGAAATCGCGATTCTAGCTCCTCGACCTTGCGTCGTTCACGGGCTGTTTTCCATCCTCTTTTGAGAATTGTCGGCACTGAAACCAGCAGCCCAATAACCGCACCAACGGCTAGTGTCACCAATAAGACAAGGGCAAGAGAGCCTTCAGACTCCCACACTAAGAAGTTAATGATAATGGGCTCGTTGTTTTGAATCGCGAAAACGATCGCCAGAAATGCGATCACAAGAGCAAAAATAAGAAAAATGGGCATAAGTTCAGTGTCCCAGCAATCGTGATAATCAGAGCCAGAGTTGTGTGCAGAATCGGCGACACAGGATGCTCCGCAACTATCATCCTACGGATGAGCTGTTTTTTGACCTACCCACGTTGCGTTGCTGACTAATAACGTAAGTCGGAAAAACGTTAACGGGATTGTGGATCGCTTTCACCCCACAATCCCGGCTTAATAGACAAGCGGCAACGCTGAACTATGTGATCAAGAGCCTCAATGACACAATCACAACCGTTTTTTTACCGACATAAACACCAAGATCTCTACCAGGATCTCTAATTGCTTCTTGTTAAGTACTTTGACGTCATTAAACCCAAAATCCCAAATCCTGTACCGTCTGTGCAGCGGTCGGTACAAGATTTGGAAAGGTACATTTCAGTATGACCATCTTCAGTATGACCATCTACTTATTAGATGGAAAGAGTGCATTCATCAACTGCAACCGAAAACTGGGAGCGGCATAATCCGTTGATAAATAGGACTCTGGAATCGTAATTTGATGGCCATCTCGCACTGCTGAGTAATGGGGAGACAAGATTTCAATTCCTGCTTCATTACATCGATCTTGGATGTTTTGGTGGAGTTCCGAATAGATCGCAGCCATTCGAGTTGGCTCATTGGTATAGGCATTGAGTTGGTAACTCACATAAAAATCATCCAGACTCGTTTGCAACACAAATGGGATTGGCTCTGAGAGAATGTGTTGTGTCTGCTGAGCCGCTGAAATTAATGCTGCATAGGCATCTCGCCAGGGTACATCGTAGCCCAATGTAATGGTCGTATTCAAAATGAGAGGTGTTTGGGTTTGCCGAACCGTGGCACTGAAGTTAATCACGTTATTGTTAAGTACGGCGAAGTTTGGAATCGTCACGACTTCATTTTTTGGCGTGCGAAGTTGAATCACCAAGAGCGTTGTTTCTTCGACATTTCCAACGGCATCACCAATTTTGACGCGATCGCCAATCTCAAACGCGCGAGTATAAATCAAAATGATGCCCGACACGATATTAGAAACCGCAGTAGTCGAGCCGAGAGAAAAGATAACACCTAAGACGATCGAAATTCCTCGAAATGCCGGAGAATCTGCCCCCGGCAAATAGGGAAAGGCGATGACAACAGCCAGAACGATAATCCTGAACAAAACGAGCTTTCGGGTTGGGTCAATCCACTCCCGATGAAAGCCTGGAAATGCAATACTTCCCTGTTCTATGGCTCTCAAAATCAGTTTCACAAACTTGATGAGATAGTGAGTCACACCTCCGATAAAAATCAGTGTCAGTAAATTTGGAATATAGCCAATGATCGAACGACCAATGGGTCTGATAGCTGCAAGAAGATAGATGATTAAATTCTCTCCAATGGGCCGTGTCCAGGGAAAGCGACTGAGAACAAACGTCAGATAGAAATAAAGCAGGCTAACAATCGTTACCCATCGAATGAACTTAGCGAGACGAATTAACATACGGGCTGTACGTTCGGCTGAAAGCAGCTCAGCGTTTTGAATTCTCAGGTTGGGCAAGCGTGTATTTTGTAGAGACAACAACCAGTGACGGATTTTCGAAAAAACAACTTGAATCAGAATGATAAGGATGAGCAGGCTAGCGGTGGCGATCGCCACATAAATGCCAGCAATGCTAAGGCTCTGCGCACTTCGCTCATACCGAAAATCTCTGATTGCTGTTGTGATGATCTGCCTGTATTGATTGGCTAAATCTCGCCGATTGAGCCGCGCTGCCTGTGCATCGGCCTCTGTGATGGTGACAATAACTTTGTTATCCAACACAATCGATATGGTCGTTTCTCCATCTTCTTCAACGATGAGATTATCTGGCTCAATGGATGAGTCCGTGGCGATCGCCTGGATGCGACTTTCGATCACTTCTGCCCGTTCTTGAGCGGAGAAAGACCCAATTGACGCCTGTATTACAAACAGTTCTTGCTGAGCAAGAAAAACCGAAAACCCATCAATTCTATTTTCAGGCGAACGATCCTCTAATAAACGCGTATCTGTCCCAGGGTCACCATTGTTTTCTGGAACTTCGTTTGTGGCAATGTGGTATGACTCAACACGCTGATGCACCCTGTCCACATAGCCATACGCTGGCAATAGGCTACTCACTGAAACAATCATCAATGTGGTAATTGCTGCCAAGACGAATGGCTGACTCCATTTCGAATCATAGATGAAGCTGAAAAATGGGTTGATGCTGCGAGGAACCGATAAGCATCGTTTGAGAATCATCATGGGGTCTATCTGCCGCCATACCCAATGTCTCGTCTGGGAATACGTAGTGAAATTATTCATAGAGTGCACATAGTCGCACGATCGCACAAGGACAACGCCTGCGCATTATCTCTCTAGGATCAAGAACACTGCACAGCTCACTAGGCTTAGTTAAATGAAGCATGCCCAATGAGCTGTGATTCATTCTTCACCATAGTCAATCCAGCTGAGACACGCGTGAGTGCCTTAATTTTTCTTCGTTAATCACAAATATGCAGAGCCTCTGAGTGATCGATGGAACCGATTCATCTCAAAGGAATCGCTCATTTCTACTATCGATTTTATGGTGCGGCACCAATTGTCCCTAGCTGCACAGATGCGTCAATCTCTAAAATCGCGTTTCAAATTCAAGAACAGCACGGTTTTCATCGGAGAAATTTGTGGTTCCTCTCAATCGCAATTGGTCATTAATTTGATAACGAAGATTGAACTGGGTTGGCTCTTCCAACGTTAAAAACTGGAGTGCTGAAATGGATAAATCACCGGTGAGATCTACACCCAGTTCTGCTGCGATGCCGAGGGTTGATGTTTGACTGTCACCACTGCCATCTTCGCGCTCGTCGTCTGTGATGACAGCAGGAAAAATCCGAAAATCACTGATGCCTAGGGCATTGCTCAGCAAATTTTGAAGACTGGTAAACAGTGCTGTGCCTGCCAAACTAGCGATCGCCAAATTACTGTCCCCCTGTCCTTGAGTATCCGCAAAGCCTCCACCGATTAATGCCAGAATTTCGTTTTCGCTGCGGCTGGGGCTGCTCGTTAACTCTAGATTCTCAAAGATTTGGCTGGCTGGCCCCACAACCGTTGCCTGAATTCGCACTGTCTCTAGACCCCCAAAATCGTTGGCTGAAGAATCAGCAATTTCGGCAATTTCAGACTGAGTAAATGCAGTTGAGGTAGGAATGGGCGATCGCGTCTGTTCCAAAATGGATGTAGCCAATCTCACATTTAGGAACGGATCAAGCCCATCACGCGGGCGGAAAATGGCAACGTTATCTCGTCCACGCAACAAATTGAACTGAGTCGTAAACACATTAACTTGACCACTGCGCAGTCGGATTTCACCATCGGGCATGAGATTACGAAAATCATTGAGCGGGCCATCGACCATCAGTGACCCTGTCGCGACAAAATTCAAAATTGGGGCACGGGTAATCAAAAGACGATTGCCCAATATCACTTGGAGATTATCTAACTCAGGAGGAGAGAACAGTGTCGCAAAGGCATTGGTTTCCTCTTGCACTGCCGTTGCCTCACCTAAAATCGTAGGGTCTGTGAGCGACACTCGACCATCAGACAAGGTTACCTGGCCACCAATACGAGGAGCAAGAGCAGTTCCTTGGACAATCATTTGGCCATTGACTGCTCCGTTGTACAACCCCTTCACAGTCACAGCTAAATCATTGAGATCGACAGTCAAGGGCGCGATGTCAGGAACCCCGCCCTCAATCGCTGTATTGTCATTAATTTCAAAAGGCGTTGCTAACGGAATAACACCCTGCGCCACAAATTCACCGTCACTAAACTGACCGCGAATGTCATTGACCTGGATGCGATCGCGGTTAAATTGAATGATTCCAGTCACGCCTGTTAAGGGAGCGGGCAGCACTTGGGCAGAAAATGCTCCATCATTAAGTTCGGCAAACCCAGTTGCGAGAGGTTGAATATCGATACCGTTTGACGTTTGACGAAGGGTTCCGCCTACTTGAAGGGACACGCTAGCTTCACCACCGGTCCACCTGACTTGATCATTCAGAACATTCAGTAGAGCGAGGCCATCATTCTCAATCTGGATATCCAAATTAATCTCGTCACTATCTGGCTCGACAATTCCCTGGGGTAACCGATAGGGAACACTGCCAATGACTCGAATTGGGTCATTTTCAGATACAAGCATACTGCCAATTAAATTGAGCCTTGCGTCTGCATAGCTGAACCGGGCCTCGGTTTCCTGAATTGGCGTTTGGTTGATCAGGCCATCCACTAAGGAGAACTCACCCCTTGCTTGTAAGTTGTTAATGCTGCCCGTCACAGTCGCAGTCGAATTCAAGTTACCTGCAATACCAATTGGCAACCGAACAAAATCAGCAACTAATTCTGCAGGTACATTCTCTATCTGAAGCTGACCTTGGCTGTCTTCTGCTTGACCTACTTGACCCGCAAAATTGATCAGCGTCTCTCCCGATGAAAATCGGAAGGGCAACAATGTAATGGTATTGTCCGAGAAACTTCCCTGGGCAATGATTTGGTTTGGTTCAGCATACGTTCCCCATTCCCAATTTTCTCCAACCAAATCGAAGTCGGCCATCAGCCCACTTCTCTGGGATACGGTTAAATCAATCATGCCCGACACATTTCCGGACAGCTCTTGAAGCGAAGGGAAAAAGGTGTTTTCGTCGTCTTCTGCTCGGCGAAGACGAAGCAATGTCGAGATTTCAGCATAGCGCTGCAATTGGCGCAGGAGGGTTGCTTCTGAGATGCGGATAGGGATCAAATCGAGATCGGCAGCAACGCCATATTGAGGTGGGTCGAAAAATCGAAGCAAGTCTTGCAGTTCAAAGTATTTGAACGCAACCAGTAAATCTTGAATGTCACCGTTGTCGGCTGTAATCTGCCCTTGAAAGAGAGTTTCAGCCGTGGGCGACAGTCGACCCGATACCCCATAGTTACTGGTGCCAACAACGAGAGTCCCGTTACGGATATCGGCAATTCCGTTGCCATAAATAAATCGTCCAGTGAAGCGATCGCCCTCAATATGTCCAAGGCTTGGATCAATAATCTCCACATCCCCGGATGCGGCCACGCTAGACAAATCTGCTAAGTCCAGTGTAGCTAAATCCAGAGACAGAGACCCCGTTAAATTTCCTCGAAGAGCCCCCAAACCCAGGTTTTCAGCAGGTTGTATATTCAGAATTCCGATGGGGAAATTGGCCACTTGTGCCTGGAGGCGATTGTCCTGAGTTTCCCCTTGTGCGAGGATTTGGCCTCGACGAATTAGAAACTCTGTTGGATAGTATCGCTCATCTACTGCCACTGTAATACGATCGTTTTGCCCCGCCAGATTGAAGGCTCCTCCTTCGCCCAGGGTAAATCGGGTACTGCCCAACATCTGCGGCTCAAACGCGATGCCGTTGATTACCAGATCTTGGAGAACCACGTTACCGTCAACGGTTGGTTGAGCGAGTGATCCCGTGATTTGACCATCAAAATTGGCAAGTCCAGCAATGGGAAAGGCATCAGTATCTGACGAACCTAATAATGATGCTCCAAGACTGAGATCAACATTCTGAGCCAACACGTCTAAATCAAGTTCATTGACGATGGGTGCCCCAATCGCTCCTGATGTGCCTGAGGGAAACGTGATGCCCACAAATCCCCGAGCTTGTAGATTTGGGGCGATCGCTTCATCCAACTGTAGTCCAGTGCCGATCCAGCGACCTTGAGCGGTTAAGGGACCATCTAAGAGCGAGAAGTCAGTCAACGTCATCCGCCCTTCTGCTTCAATAGCAGCGGGATTCAGGTTTTGTAAGGTACCGGCGATGATAACGTCTCCGTCGAGAATCCCTGGTTGATCGGGAACAACCGTATCTAAAACCAGTTGCTCAACTGTGGCGATCGCCTGCCACGTCTGATCAGCCAGTGAAATATCGGCATCTGCCAAAACGCTCCCTTCCCCAACCTGCACAGACACATCTCGAAAGGCAATCTGATTATTGAACATCGTGAGCGTTCCTTGGGCAGGATACGTCCCTTCAGATGCTGTCCATTGAGCGCTCAATCTCGGACGTTGTAAGGTTCCTGTAAGTTGAGTTCGCGAGGACACTGAACCGATTACCAGTCCTTCGGGAAGGGAGTCTGGAAAATACTGACGGGCGATCGCATCCCCTCTCACATTGGATGCATCCAATGCAAACGCCAGAGACATTGCATCATCGAACAAGATTTTCCCACTGCCAGCAATCACACCACCGGCTGATGGAGATACTTGAATCGTATTGATCTCTAACGCATTGGGGAGGAGACGAAATCGCACTCCCACAGCGTCGAATTCAAGACGATCAACTTGAATCGTGCTGGCATGGTTCATGGTTCCAGCAATCGATGGCTGAGCCAAAGGCCCTGTGATGCGAACTGTTGTGTTCAGCTGTCCACTGACCTCAATTGGAACCGACACTTCAGCATCTCGAAGTACCGTTGCAATATCCAGCGATTCGCCAACCACCGTCAAATTGTAAGCATCGGCCACATTGTTTTGCAGATCAATTCGTCCTCGCGCACTCAAGAGTGACGAACCAATCTGGAATGTAGAATTTTCAATTTGCACCTGTTGACCGCGAAACTGAAGGTCGCCCTGAGTCAGTTCGATTAGACTAGGCACTCCAGCCATTCGCATTCCAACTTCTTGAAGCTGAGCCGTGCCTTGCACACTGACGTCTCCTGCTGCATCCAATACGCCTCGGAGATTGCTGCTCACTCGTCCCGTCGTGATGTCCACAGGCAACTCAGGCGCCAGCAACAAAAACTCAGTCATGTCAAGATTCTGAGTTCGCACCACTACATTGGCTTGCCATGAGTCTTGGCGTGTGTTCAACTCTCCCGTAACGTCAAATGTTCCGCCATCATCAGATGTTCCAGGTTGCCCAACAATATCGAACGTAATGCGTTTATTCTCATCCCGTAAGGTTGCGATTCCATCAATCTCTTGCAACCAGACAAAAGGGAGAGTCATCTGAGGCCATGCTTCTGGTAACTCTCTTTCATTTTGAAGGAGGCGCGCCCGACTAGAGTTTATTCCAGATGGGGTCTCTGTAATCGATGATGAATTGCGATTGGACGGAAGTGATGTTGTGCGATCGCCATTGGAAGAAAGTGATGCTGGAATCAGCACCACGTGGGCATCTTGAAATCGAATTGAATCTAACTTAAATTCAATGGTTCCTGGTTCTAGTGACGTGACTTGAGTATCGACCCATAGCCCAGATTCGTCTTGCTCAACGATTGCGGTCGGTGTAATGAGCGTCACCTTGAAACTCAAGCTTCGATTAATCAACACTTCAAGGGGATTAAACGAGACGTGAACAGCGTCAGCGATCGCGCGATCTGGATCAGAAATCGTGGGGGGTAGCACTGTTTCTCCAAATCGAACGTGGGTTAGAGAAAACCCTTCAACCGCTCCCATCTCAACAGGACGGTCAATTAGGCCAGAAACCGACTGCTCAACGAGAGGCACAAGGCGTGTGTAGACCCATTGACGAAGAACAGCGCCCCCAGCAACACCAATGGCTGCTAAGCCCAAAACAATCAAGAGACGTGTACGATAGGCTGAAGCCTTTTCTCTCTGCTCGTTTGGGTGATTAGGTTCTGGTGGCTGTGGCAGTTGAGTCATAGCCTTGAATTAAATGACAATCGTGAACCAAAGGAAAGTGCTGACCTCACGTGTTTAATCGAGTCAAGCTCGTCAGAATAGGTTTTGATGTGTCAACGTTAATCAGCAATACGTCATGTAAGTGGACACCCTCTATACATAATGCTTAACACTCATTCAAAAATAGAATTAACTTGACGCTACGCCAACTATTTGAGATATAAAAAGTTTTCTGACAAAAAAATTAATGCATCATTTATAGAAATGGAATGCACATACAGCCCTACCATAGACGAAATAATCCTCTTTGAGTTGACTGTTGGAATGAAGAGAACATGAACTCTCACATCTGGAGTTCACAGCTTATTTTTTACCAACTCTAAAGCTAGATATAGTACCTTTCTGAGATATGATTTGATGCATATTCGTTTGCCAGAATCATGCTAACCCTCAGCAGACAAGGTATCGCTGGTCGATTCTATGGTTAGGGCTTAAGCTTTCTGCTCACGAGATGTCCAGCCACGTCATTTTTTGGAGTGGTTGTAGCTCGCCGTACTAGACTTAAATAAGCTATTAGCTATCTAAATTGCGTGGTTGTCCCCCGCCTACGTCGGGAGACAACCACCAAAATACGCAAAATAAGTGAGTTTTAGCTTATCGAGATATCTAAGCGCGGGCATCGATTAAAGAAGGGAGACACCCCCCTTTTTGATCAGGCTCGATTTGTATCGCGTGATAAGTACCTGGACGTAACTCAAACCAAAAACTCAAATCCTGTGCCGCCCGCGCAGCGGGCGGCACAGGATTTGGAAGGTTACGTTTAATGATGGCTAGCTACTTATTCGTTTTGATTAACTGTCAACTGTTTTATGAACCATGAGTGTATTTGTTCTGCTCTTTAATGCTGGGACAGATAACGAGGGCATTCACACCCTGAAATTAGGCGATCGCAATATTGTTCTTATGTTTGAAGATAAGGACGATGCGACTCGTTATGGTTTGATGCTCGAAGCACAAGATTTTCCCAGTCCAACGATCGAAGCCTTTGATGAAGAGGAAATTGAGTCTTTCTGCCGCGATGCAAATTATGAATGTAAAGCCATTGCCCGCGGAAGCCTAGAGGTACCACCAGAATCCAATCTTGATTCGCCTGATTGGGATCCTAATAAAACATTAGATGATTTGCTTCCTGCCTCTGGCCCTGAATCAAGTAAAGAGATGGACACAGAGCCAGCAGAATTTTCGAAAGAGGAACTAGATCGTCTCCGACGTCGTTTCGAGAATTTATTGTAGAAAAAGTCTTCCGAAGATTTTTAGTTAAGAGAAATTGATGTAACGGTAAGTCATTCTGGGAAAGATGATGTGTTGCATTACTCTTAAATAGCTTAATGAATGCTCTAGACACCTTGAACCTGGGACAGACGGGCGAACAAAAGCGGCTAAGTTTATCCAATGGCCTGACGGAATTTCCAAGAGAAATTCTAGACTTGGCAAATTCTCTAGAAATTCTAGATTTATCGAATAATCAGCTGAGCACCTTACCAGGAGACATTGGGCAGCTGAAAAAGCTCAGGGTTGTATTTTTTAACAATAATAAGTTTGACGAATTCCCAGCCGCACTCTCTGCTTGCCCGAACTTATCAATGGTGAGCTTTAAGAACAACAACATTGCTACCATCGGAGACGATGTTCTTGCGCCAAGTATTCGGTGGTTGACACTAACGAACAACCGCATTGACGTGTTGCCATCTACCATTGGCACGCTCACAAAGCTCCAGAAGCTGATGCTAGCGGGCAATAAGCTGCGATCGCTACCCAAACAGTTGGCAGATTGCAAGAACTTAGAACTTATCCGCTTAGCGACTAACCAGCTCCAAGAATTTCCAACATGGCTGTTGACGCTGCCTCGACTCTCGTGGCTTGCCTATGCTGGCAATCCTTTCTGTCAAACCCATCATTCAGCGAGGGAAAATTCTTTAGGGCGATCGCTCCTAACCATTGACTGGGATGAACTAGATGTGGGAAACGTGTTGGGTCAAGGCGAATCAGGAGTCATTTACAAAGGGCAATGGACGCCAAAGTCAGATCAGACTGGAACCCCAAAACATCGAGATGTTGCTATCAAGTTATTCAAAGGCAACATCACCAGCGATGGTTCACCACTGGATGAAATGGATGCATGCATCGCCGCTGGCAATCATTCGAATCTCGTAACAGTCTTGGGGCAATTGGGCAGGCACCCAGATGGAAAACCAGGACTTGTCTTTGAATTGCTCCCGTCTGGCGACATGCCATTAGGTTCTCCACCTAGCCTCGATTCTTGCACCCGAGATACCTATCCTGCCAAACCATCATTTACGTTGCCAAAGATTGGACGAACTGCGCGTGGTATTGCTTCAGCGGTGGCTCATCTTCACACCAACGGCATCATGCATGGAGACCTCTATGCCCACAATATTTTAATGAATGAGATGGGTGACAGTATTTTGAGTGACTTTGGTGCAGCGTCTTTTTATGACCCTGAAGATTCACCTGTTGGGAACGTTTTGGAGATGATAGAAGTGAGAGCTTTTGGTTGCTTGCTCGAAGACTTACTGGATCGCTGTGTGCTTGCTCAGGAACAGGAACATGCTGCTCTCTTCAAACGCCTACGTCGTCTGCAGCACGATTGCATCAGTCCTGTGCTGGCACAGCGCCCACGATTTAGAACGATTTGTCATAGCTTGGACGACATGTCACTCTAAAGCCTTGCTGAATTAGCCAGATCTGGGTCTTCGCTATCAGTATCTAGCCATAAGTAAACGTGGTGACTTCCT
>JBCCWF010000115.1:0-15407 GCA_039194035.1 Cyanobacteria bacterium P01_E01_bin.6
ACTGAAGATGTTGAAGCGTCAAATGTATGGCAGGGCTGGATTAGACCTTCTCGCCAAGCGCTTCATTATGGCGACGTGAACTCTCTCAGAAACAGGCGATCACGCAGAGGGGATTCGCTTCACCAAAAGCTCGGAAGAGCCCAGGATGATTGACATTGAATATATGGCTCTCAATCAACTAATTAAAGGAGAATGTGACCTTTGTCTATTAGATTTAATGCTTCCAGGTATTGATGGATTAAACGTTCTTCAAGAGGCGCGCCAGAAAGGCATCAAGACTCCCATCATTGTCCTAACAGCCCTAACCGATACATATATCGAGCAAAAATGCTACGGGGTTGGAGCCGATGCCTTTTTTCCTAAGCCGTTTACCTTCTCAAAGCTGATTAAATGCGTCGACAAGCTTCTAAGTTAAAAAAACAGTCGTAACAGATGCAAAGAAAACCTGCCTAGAACCTATTTCAAAAATAACTGACCAGTCCTTTTTGACACTTCAAAGTATCGGTAATATTGAGTCAGATTAACGGGTTTCTAGGAATCTCAGTTGATCGTCCAAAAGCATTAGTCGATGGAAATGATTTTTGAAATGCCTTCTACTCATCTAATTGAGAATAGCCCTAACAAGTCCTCTCAAAACGCCTCAACCTAGACCTATCCAATTCCGCAAATCGCCTGTATGGCCTGATCTGCATATATTCCAGAGCTCCCACTGATAACCATATAGTGCAGATATTGAGTCTTGAATAACTGCACCTCTGAAAGTCTTGAAAAATCGTACCAATCTTCAGCCAATGGATATTCCTCCCCTAAGAGACGGAGATTTACCCATCTCTAGCGGAGCTAGAAGCTGAGAGGCTATCTGAAAAGTCAAGAAATATGCCAGGCATCTCAACATGATGCGGATGGAAGCCAGATAAATCCATACCTCAGCACTGCTAGGTTTGAGTTCGTAGTCGCGATTTAACCGTCAAGTCCAACGTAGCCACCCAAATGTACGTTTCACAACCCATCAGACAGGCTCTGAGCACATGACTAAATTTTCTCGCTGGGTCACGCCACTGCATCATCACAGTATTGACCCCCTATACGCGGTTCAGAATGCAGGGCAGAGCATTGAATACGAAGATTTTCCCTGCACGATTGATGTCACAGGGCCACTGCTTTACACGCTATTTCAGGAACGCTGGCAAGACATCCAGATTGGTCATGTTGTAGAGGGCAGCGTGCTGGAATTGGAATTTAATCAGCCGCCCAAAATCTGCATTCTCTACGACGGCTACCTGACGGTTGTCACGGAAGCGTGGCATCTACATCTGTGCGTGGAGGAACATCTGGGCGGTCCACTCTGTAAAACACCTGCTGAACTACGACAGCAGCGGTTAATCCACCGGGCATCGCTGTATCGTCGCTTAAATGAGCGGGGTAAGCCTCGGAGTTGGGGTATCCAGTTCTGGAACGGGACCGGTGAGAAAATGATGAACTTGTTTCTGCCCAACCCGTTTCTGGGCGCAGATGAAGACCTATTGCCAGAAGGCAAACCTCAATTAGACAAGCTGAGTTTGTACGAGGAATTACGTCAGATTTATGTGTTGGGCAATCGCCCGATTCCGTATGATCACAATCCCTTGAAGCGACCCTATATCTCAGTTTGTCGCTCCAGCCGCTGCTATCCCTGCCGCAACTGGCAACCCGTTTATGAAGCACTGCAACAAGCCGTCGAGGACGCGAACGTAGAGGTAACGGTCATGAATGCAGGCTGTCTGGAAGTCTGTAAGCTTGGTCCGGTGGTGTTTTACTCCGGTGATAGAACCTGGTACACCCGCGTCACACCAGAGGTAGCAAAACAGATTGTCGAGACTCATCTGGTCAGGGGTGAAAAAGTGATGCAGCACCTTTATCCGCCACCCAAGCCAAGGTAATGAACGCGCAAGGACAAGGTGCATTCAGAATGCCAGCTTCTCCGATGAAGTGAAATCTCTAGAGTGCGGTAATAGTCGAATATCCTGGCACTTACACTTCAACACATTCGACTACTGCGACCGTGTGCTTTGTCATATGCATGAAGTCTCAATTACATTCATGCGATCGCGGCGGAGTGACTCCACATCGAAAAATCCCAAATTTGAGTAGACGGTAGATATCGTAAGCGGTTGGTGTAGGCCAGGGAATCAATCTGATGCTGCATCCTGCCACCGCATCCAGCGCTGAACCAAGCCCCAATGAACTGCTGCCAGTCCGCCGCCCCAGAGGGCATTTCCCAGCAACACTTCTGCCAGTATCAGTATCGTGAACCCGTGGACGCCACCTAGGGCCAGTCCCCCCAGCCAAATCACCAGTTCGTATATGGCAAACCCGAGCAGTAGGGACAGCGTTAGCCACAGTCCATGACGGAGCTGGTCGTGGCGAAATGCCGGAATAAGTGACGCCAGCAACACCGCTAGGGTGGCCCCCAGCAGCATTACACCTCCCCAAGCAAAGGTGCTGACCGTGTAGGGATAGCCACGTACGGTGAACCCTAAGAGTTGATTTACCAACCACTGCGTTAGCAGCACCGTCAATGCTCGCCGTTGGGGCAGCGTTGTCCCTGCCAGCACACCGATGCCGACTAGCGGCACCGTGCAGTAATACAGAATGTTGCTTACACAGCCCGCTGCCAGCAAACCGTAGAACCAGAGCCGACTGTCATACAGAGATCGGCTACCCCATTGCCAGGAGGGGGCCAGATTTGTTGACATATTCATTACCTTTTACCTGCCAATACTTGAGCTCCCAATCTCACAACCTTCAACACTTTCAGTTCTTGCCTAGCGTAGGATTGCAGACAATTCCAGACCAACATCGTGAGTAGTCCTTCGCTGAGGGAGAGGGACTGCTGCAATCAGATAGAAGCTGAGCTCAGTCATCTCGGCCAGGCGCATTCGCTGATGGTTATATCACTTCATTAAACTCCTGAAGAATTGAACCTCAAACTGTTAGAGGTTCAACAGAGTCTGCTAACACCTGCTGCCGAATACAGGCCCCGTCGAGACCATGACCGATGAACACCAGACGAGTGCGACGGGGCTCGTCGGCTTGCCAAGGGCGATCGTAAAAGTGGTCGAACCGCTGGCCGACCCCTTGCAGCACCAGTCGCATTGGCTTATCGGGCACCGCCACAAACCCCTTGATGCGATAGATTTCTTGCTGTTTCACCAAAGCTTGCAACCGCCGTACCAAATCTTTGGGTTCGAGGGGTTGCTCTAGCTCGATGCAGACGGAGTTGATGTCGTCATCGTGCTCGTGCTCTTCTTCGTGGTCGTGGTGGCTAGGGCGACTATTCAGGTTGTCCTCCACTTCAGCATTGAAGCCCAACAACAACTCGGGCTGAATTTCGCCCTGGTGGCAGGGCACAACTTTAGTGCCAGCGCGGGCTTGGGTTTGCAGCCAGGTTTGCACGCGTTCGCGCTCCTGTTCCTCAATCAAATCGCTTTTGGTCAGCAGTACCATATCAGCGCAGGCTAGCTGATCTTCAAACAGCTCCTCAATCGGAGTTTCGTGATCCAGACTGTCATCGGCCTGCCGCTGGGCTTCCAGCGCTTCCAAATCTCCGACAATGTGCCCCTGGGCCAGAGCATCGCCATCCACCACGGTAACGACGCCACTCACCGTGGCCCCATTACGAATCTCGGGCCAACGAAAGGCTTGCACCAGAGGCTTGGGTAGCGCCAGTCCCGATGTTTCAATCACGATGCAGTCAATGTCGTCGCGCCGCTTCAGCAATTCCTGCATAGTGGGCAAAAACTCTTCTTGTACAGTGCAGCAGAGACAGCCGTTCGCTAGCTCCAAAATGTTGCTGTTGGCGGTGCTGCTCTCTATTGGGTTGCCCTCTTCGTCACAGACCTGACACGAGCGCAAGATATCGCCATCAATGCCCACCTCACCAAACTCATTCACCAGAACAGCGATGCGGCGTCCCTGATTGTTTTGCAGCAGATGTCTCACCAGCGTGGTTTTACCAGAGCCGAGAAAGCCCGTGATGACGGTAACGGGAATTTTATGCATGGAATATCTCCTAAATCTGGGTGGCTGAATCGGTGGGAAGCGGCGGCAATACAAAGAATAGTTGTCTGTCGGCTCTCGGGCGCTCGCTCGACTCCGGAAGCCGAATCACGTCATTTCGGGGTCATGACCATCAACTATCTGAAATACGTGTGCACAGCAAAACGCTGCGCTAGATAGAGCTTCAATATCCGAGTAGGCGTAGATCGCTTACCTGAGCTTGGGAAGACAGAGACTACAGTGCCATTACAAAACGGAACTGATATCGATGATCTTGGTCACGAGATCGCAGTCAATAATTCGGCAGTAACGCCTGAGTCACCGCCGCTCTCAATCAATGGAGCTTCGTAGGGATGCTCCTAAGACGACATATTTGGAATCGATAAAAAGTAAAGACAGCCATCCGTACCTCGCAGATGTTGAAGAACATGCACAGCAATCGGCGGGCATTCTGACTCAGGAAGGGCGCTAGGTCTTAGGTACTAAGCATTAGCCAATGGGCAGAGATCCATGCTCAATCCCTATTTCCTATTCTCACTTCCAATACAGCTGCGGGACAGCGGCAGATTTACACTGCTCTTTCCCCGTTACCTCCAGCGGCTGATCCCCGCTAGAACCGACTTAGCTCGAATCCTATCACTAGATTTGTCGTTCGAATCAGAAGCCTTAATCTCTTGTTGCGATGGCTATTCAAAAAGTCCTATCTAAGTGGCAGATTGAGGGCTAGTTCAAAACAGCCAAACACCAATTCGGCCTTCATCTCTTTGGTCAGTCCACGCTTCGAGGGATTTATCGCTATCTGCTAAGTTGCATGGTTTCATTTATCTTGACTCACTGGGCTTACCTGTTGGATAGCATGCCTGTGCCATTTGATTGAGGACGCTCTCTCAGGATGATCTGGAAATTTCCTGCCTCTCGTAACTCTCAAACCACTGGTACTTGAGCTTGAACGCCTTCGCCCACTTGCACTCAAACATGAAATTTTACATCAGGAATCTTAGTTCAAGATATAAGGAAATCTGGTGAGGACAGGCCACTATCAGCGATAGAGAACTATAAATAAGCGACGATTATCTTTAGTGGATAAACTCGGATATAGAATAGGGTGAAATTCCACTTTCATTACCCATCCATTAACTTTTTTTATTCTCCGGCTCTGAATGACCGTTGCAGGAAGGGGTGATTGGAACGCGCATGTAAACACCCCTAGAGAGTTAGTCAGCGCGTGCTTGCCATTTGGCTACGCATGTAATTATCTAGGGCTCGGAAATGTCCCATCGGTAAAAATGCCGCAGGCCATCCATTACTACTCAGCTACCCGCTGAAGGAGACTCTAACCGAATGGGAAAAGATGGTTTAGACCTGCCAGAATTTGAATCAGCACCAGTTAAGTTGTCGATTGAAGGCATACCGTTAGTGATCTCATGACTGAAGCCCGATCAGAGATTGCCCTTAAATTCAACAGGATTCCCCAAGTACGCGACATCCCGAACGGACGGGTCGAGTTTGATTTGACCGCTCCCAACGGCGTCGTATTCACAGCCAATATCAAACGGAAGACTTGGAAAAAGTCTGAAGCTTCAATGCGGGAGCTAGAGAATTGAGTAGCTTCGGTCGGAGGCAAGCTAGGAAATCCCACATCCTCCGGGTTTGAATTGGAAGGAGCAGGCTTACAGGTTTATGAGAAGAAGTCCAAGCAGGCTAAAGGACCTAATGAATCGACGACCACCCATTAATGAGTCGGCAGTCATAGCGATCGCCCCCCGCCTCCAACGAAGTGTTCACATGGATTTCCACATACGTCGGTCGAATTGGAACACAATTGGCGGTTCAGTCACAATCGCCAAGTCGGGGTGAGTCGGATTCAGGATGTAGTTGTACTCCACTGGCACGATCGCCGATGGCACCTTCAAAATGGGAGCACTCATTTCCGTTATCCAGCGCTCTCCAATTGATTGAAGGATTGGGTATGCCGAAGTCTGTTGCCAATCATCAGGCAGTGACTTGATAGAGACTTCTTCCACAACGGGTTTGTCTATGTAAGCCCGCACACCAGTCAGAGGAAGATTTCGGGTCTCAGCATGAACGAACACTTCTAGACTAGCCAACGCCAAACTCTCGGAGGTGTAGGTGGCCCGAAATCCTTTTGGCGTCCATCGACCTGCAACATAAAGCCCGCCGTCTCCTGAAAACGCAGATGCGGCATACTTCTTCTTACTGAGCCGCCAGAGCATCAGCGGCTCAGCCATAGACTCCATACTCGATGCGATACAGCATTTGCTCTACCTGAGTCGCACCGCGATCGGTTGCCATGCTCTCGAGGGGGGTCAGCTCATCCAACTCTGCCTTCCCAGATCCAAGCCACCGTTTGGCTTCTTGTTCATCCTCGAAAACATCAACCGCCAAAGTCGTCAGTCGCTGGAAGCGGGCCAAGCGATCTGCCACAAGAGGATTGAGTTCGGGGTTGGAGTTCTTGTATCTGGCCTGCGTACGCGGTGATAGACCAAATAGGAGTTGCTTCTGCCGAACATCTAAATCGAACTGCACGGCAAGAGCTTGCAGGGTTTCGTATTTGACGGGGGTGTCGACAGTTATAGCTACCATGTCGTCCTCCAGATGTCATCTGTCTTATTCTAACTGCCAAATGACAGAAAAGTGCTCATTCACACCAACGAACTGGGGAGAGCGAAGCAAGGCTGGTACATTTGGCCGATACCGATATGGCAGGCAGCCCACTCCAGTGTCCTACGCCTAACAGCTCAAATATTCTGTTTAATGGAAGTAAACGTTGCCAAGGAACGAGCCATTCAGCATATCAATCGTCACCGCAATCCGTAACCGCTCGCATCTAATTCGTACCCAGGCTTTGGCAAGCCTAATCCAGCAGACTCGATATTCGTTTGAGTGGATTGTTGTCAATGATGGTGGCGACCCTGCCACGAGAGAAATTGTCCAAAACCGCCAGTATCCCTTTCCCCATCAGTACGTAGAAATCGAGCATTCAACTACTGGATTCAGGTTGTGCGTTGCTCGTAACGTGGGGCTCGAACTCGCCAAGGGAGATCTGGTTACCTACCTTGATGAGGACAACAGCTTCTGTCCGCAGTTTATTGAAGCTCTCGATTCACTATTGACCCGCAAAACGGTATTAGGGCTGGTCATTCCTCAACAACTCAGGCGCCGAGATGCAATAGTCGACGGTCACCTCATCCGCCAAGGCACACCATTTGTTTCTCCCACATGCGGAACTTCAATCGCCGATCTGATCGCCCATCGAGCATTGATTGATAGTAATGGACTGATCCACCCTCGGGCCAGTGCTCCCCGTTGGAATCCCAGCTATCGAATTTACTGCGACTACGAATACTTTCTGCGGTGTCTTCAACTCATATCCAAATGGGCCTCACCCTTGGTTCTTGAAACAGTTCTGGTCAACTATGTCCAGTCTTCCGAAGGAGGAGACCGGATGCTCTAGTTATGGGGACTGGGCTAACGAACTACAGCAGCTCTACGACGAACGAGAACGATTTAACGCTCTCGGCAGCGATTGGGCCGCATGGATGCCGGCAGCGATCGCCAAATATCGAACTAAAGCTGAAGCGAATATCTCAATTCCAGCTTTTTAGCAGTGTCATCAGATGTGAGCCGTGCTGGGTGAATTCAAAAGGAATATTTGAACAGTAAGCTACTTCACATAGTTCAATTTTCTATTGAAGAGAAAAAGTTTCAAATCCTTCAAGCCTGGCAACTGATATATTGTCAGTATACATACATTAAAAATAAAATATGAATAATAAATTAGATAATGGACAAAAGAAAATCAAATGTACCGATATAATTACAGGAAATGGAAAATTTATTGGCTCGCATTTTCATCTGGGCTATAAGATTATGCAAAATTCCTATATATTTTCTGAAAAAGAAGAAAGAAAGATTGATAAAGCAGTTTACATGATAAATTGGATTATTCTAAATACAGAATATCTACAACAAATAGTTAAAAGAAAATTCTGTAATATATCAGGAAGAAATGTTGCTGCAAGAATAAAATATGCTTACCTAACTACAGAGATAGAGATTGTGGAGAATCTAAAAGATACTAAGGGAAATCTAGTCTTAGGGCTCTCTATTCCTAACAAGAATAGGATATGGTTAAACAGTAAGCGATTGCAAAAAAGTGAATTAGATATTGCTAGGACAATTTTTCATGAAGTAATACATAGTTTAGGTTTCGTCCATTCTCGGCATGAATTTATAAATATATTTGGAGAATTACTTAAATATTACTATGACATCAATTCTCAAAAAATACAGAATGAATACCATCTATTCCTCAAGAAGAGGAATAAGACAGGAGGAGTACATACCCTAACAGATTGAGGATGCCAAAACTTGTGTCATAGAATAAATCCAATTTTTCTTAGAGAGAACCAATTTCCATAAATCTCTGAGGGTACTCAATTGAATTGTGCAGTATATTATTAGTCACTAGGACTACGAGATCGCGTATCATCTCAATATTAATCTTTTGATTAATCTCTTTCGTGTGAAATAAATTTGGTCTATCGTTTACTTCAATTAACGCAACGTGACCGTTATTCTTGCACAAATAGTCAACTCCAAAAAGGCAATATCTATATTCACTATCTGAAAGGGTATCTGCAAAAAGCTGAAAAATATTTGGTGCAGATTTAGATATCTCAATCATAAAGGTGAGATATTTATGATAAGTGCTGAAAGGCCTCATTTGGACAGATGAATTAGGATCTCTATATCCTCTATGGTCAACTTGCATACTATAGTCAGTACTATTGGGATCGTAGTCCACGCCATGAGTAACTATAATTCCATCAGGATATAAGAAGATTTTATTGTAATAAACTAAAACGTAAATCCGGAGCGTAAATTTTCTACGATTAATCAGACAAACATCAGTGATTGCTTCCTGAATGATATTCCCAGTTTGGAAAAACTTGTCGATATCATGCCGCGTCAATACATGCATAGCTTTTCCTGCAGTGGCAAGTGGATCTTTGAGATACCATAGTCGATCTCCGAGAGGAACATCATGTGGATCGAAATAAACCATCGGGTCGCATAGGTTATACTTAATGAGTCTTTTGGCCAATAGCGACTTGTTGTCTAATGGAACAGTTTCCTTGCGATCCATCAAGGAATATTGTATTCGTACCCCTGCCGGAGGTGTTGTTCCTTGATATGTATTGAAGTACAAGAAATTTATTTCAGCATCACCTTTTTGATATTTTTTGGCTCCAAGTACTTCTATAGCTGCAGCAAAGTTTTCTGAAGCTCTATTAGTATGATAGACACATGTCGATAATATTTTTTCATTCAAGCCAGATATCTCTCTCTCGTTCTGATTGTTATTATTAATTTACTAGGGCATAACTAAGCAGGAATAGAGATCTATAGAAAGGAATTATTTCCAATTACTCCAAAAGGTCTCTTACTATACATATAAACTATAAATATTTTTCGGGCTTAAATTGAAATAGGTTTCAATTTAGACAAAAATCTATGTGCGCGGCAAGAAGCTATCAATCTCTTCTGGCTTTATATCAGATTCAATTACACAACCGTCACGAAACCAGATAATACGTTTTGAAATCTTTCCGAGATCGAGTTCATGAGTTACGAGCACAATAGTAATTCCTTCGCAATTTAGTTCTTGAAAAATCTTTACTACTTCGAGAGAAGTCTTACTATCTAAAGAACCAGTTGGTTCATCAGCAAGTAAAAGAAGTGGATTATTGATTATTGCTCTTGCAATGGCCACACGCTGTTGTTGACCTCCTGATAATTGATGAGGCTTATTTTCCATTCTATCCTGCAATTTTACTCTTGATAAAGCATTCTCCGATCGCTCTGTTCTTTCATTCTGAGGCACACCAGCATAAATCATCGGCAATGCTACATTCTCAAGAGCAGTTAGCTGAGGGAGAAGATAAAACCTTTGAAAAACAAATCCAATTTTGCAGTTTCTAATTCTAGCTAAATCTATGTCTGAATATGTTCTAATATCTATACCATCTAGAAGATATTTTCCATTAGAGGGCCTATCTAAGCCTCCAATAATGCTCATTACAGTACTCTTTCCAGAACCTGAAGATCCCATTATCGAACAAAATTCACCCGAGCTAATTGATAAATTAACATTTGATATAGCCCTGACTTCTGTTTCATTAGAGCCATATACTTTAGAAATATTTATTAGATCTATAAGTTTGTTTGACATGTAGAAATTTCACTAAAATAATGGACTACTTGCAAAATACTTGTTAAAATCTAAGAAATAAATTCATAGAGTGATTAAATCTTACTCATTGTTCAGGATATTAGACTTGGATATATGGGGATACGTCAATTGTTTTCATTGTCACCAAAGTTTAGGTTGTCTAAGTTGATATCAGTAGGTAAATCAGTAAAAACTAAATCTCCTGATTCAAGGCCACTCAATACCTGAGTAAAATTTCCAGTTGATGAGCCGATCGTTATTGCTCGAAAACGTGGTCGATCTCTCGAATCAGGAACTAAAACCCCTCTTCTACCATCTAAAGTTACAATAGAAACTGTGGGTACTACTAGGCCAGTAGAGTTCTCATCATTAATGAACGTTGTATTTACATTCATTCCAGACAATAACTTTTCATCACCATTTGATAGCTCGACTCTGACCTGAAACAGAGTAATATTTTCCTCTACTACTGCTTCAGGAGCTATTAGCTTGACTCTTCCTTCGAATACTTCTTCAGGAAAAGCATCTGCCACAATCTCAACAGTTTGATCTAGTTGAATCAAGCTTGTTGATACCTCTGGGACTTCAGCCATAACTTCAATACCATCGGCTAGAGCAACAATTGCAGTTGAAGTTGCTGAAACGGAATCAGATGCAGAGGTTGTTGGAGTGACAAATGCTCCAACTGATGCAAACCTTTGCGTCACTATTCCAGAAAATGGAGCTCGAACAATAGTATTTTCTAAACGTACTCTTGCTGATTTTAATTCAGCTTCAGCCTCGGCAAGATCTGCTTCAGCCGCCAGCACGTCTTCAGAGCGACTCCCACTTTGGCTCAAAGATAAGGCATCAACAGATTCTTGAAGACTACCTATCTGCAAGCGGAGTTCTGCTTCGGCAATCGTCACTTCATTTCTTATCCCATCTAGTTCATCCTGAGATATCGCACCTTCTTGAGCTAAAGCCAGATTTCGCTCGAGCCTCTCATTCGCTAGAGCCAGACGAGCTTCTGATTCGTCTGCAAGGGCTTCTGCCTGAATTACTCGTGCATTTGCTTGGGCAATTTCTTCAATGCGACTACCTGCTCTAACTTCTTCTAAATCTGCAACTGCTCTAGCCACTCTTGCTTCGGCGCTTTCAACATCAGCTTCTAGCTCAGCTGATTCCATTAAAGCAATAGGTTGCCTGGCTTCAACAAAATCTCCTTGTTCAACTAACAACTCTGCTATTAGTCCGGAGTCCTTTGGACTAACATTTACACTATTAACTGGTTGAACAACTCCGCTAGCTGTGATGCGGATATTTACTGCTTCTTCTTGTACAGGCACTGTGAGGGTTGTAATATCCCATTCATTGCCAGCACTCCATCGTCCAATAAACCACCAAAATAAAATTCCGGCTAGTGACAGTAACATCAACTTAAACCGGATGCCTTTAAGTAAACTAAATCTGATCTTTTCTCGTGTATCTTTAGGCTTCATACTGCTCGCTCGAAGCTGTGTGACTTATACATGGATAATGCGTTCTTCTTTCCTTAAGTATTTATAAAGCAGAAACTTAAATGACTATAGATTCATAGCTAGAATCTACCCAACTCGTAATGCTTCAATAGGTTCTAGTTCAGCTGCACGGCGTGCTGGTACTGTTCCAAAGACTAAACCAATGCTTCCTGATATAGCTATTGAAGTAGCTATAACAATTGTTGAGACCTCTGGTTGGAAAGGTGTTGAGTAGCCAATAACTAGCGAACCACTTACACCTATCAAAGCACCTATAATCCCACCAGTTATAGACATTAAAATTGCTTCAAGCGTGAATTGGAGAAGGATATCTTGACTGCTTGCGCCTATAGCCTTTCTAAGTCCAATTTCTTGCGTTCTTTCATTAACCGAGACTAACATTATATTCATTACTCCCAATCCACCTACCAGAAGCGATATGCCTGCAATCGAAACAAGAAGTGCCGTTAGTGCTCCTGTAACTGTATCGGTTAGTTCAAGTAAATCTTTTTGGCTGCGAACGGTGAAGTCATCTTCACTAACAATATTGTGCCTAAATCGAAGCAAATTTATAATCTGAAATTCGGCAGCTCTCATACTGTCCTCACTCTCAACAGAAAACACGACATAACTTAGCTCTATACCAAGTGCTGAAGTGTTCCCCGCTATCCTAGTGGCCATGGTTTCTAGAGGTATAAGTGCAGCTTCGTCATAATCGAGTCCAACAATATTTGCACCTTTTTCCGTAAGTATTCCAATGACTTCAAAGCTAACGCCGTCCAGACGTACAAGTTTTCCTATTGGATCTTGTTCTGCGAACAATCGACTGGCTAATCTTGAACCCAATACAACAACTTGGTTTGCTCTTTGACTATCCACATTAGAGAGAAAGTGCCCGTTTTCTATTTCGTATCTACGTACCTCAGGGAACTGTGAAGTCGTGCCTACTATAGTTAAATTTGAACTGATACTCCCTGCTGAGATGACTCCACGTTGATTGTATTCAGGTGCAGCTGCTCGTATCGAAGGCACTTGCTCTGCGATCGCATCTGAATCGGCAAGTACTAAGGTATTGGGAATATTTATCGTAGCTCTCTGAGCTTCCACGCTGCCTGGCGTTACAGATAAGATGTTAGGCCCCAATCCTTCAATCTCTCCCGAAACAAATGTTTGAGCTCCTTTCCCAATTCCAACCATTACAATTACGGAAGCATTACCAATGATAATACCAAGTATCGTTAGTCCACTACGTAGTTTATGGGCAGCAAATGTTGCTGCTGACATCCGCAAAACATCTTTGAAATTCATTTGACTCTTGCTTGAGATGGTGAAAACTTAGGCAACAAAAACTCCCCATCAAATCTAAGCTGTGCGAGCAGTGAATCAATCAAAATAAAAGTCATGTAATACATAAATTAATGTGCGGTGCCCATCGGTATTCTAAGGAGCACTGATTTCATCCTTTGATTGAGTCCATATGCTTTCTCAAACTTAACGGACGCATATCGGTCCAGACTACATTTATTCGTTCTAAACATTCTTGCTTACTACCTGCGGTACCTTCATCCTTCCAGCCGAGTGGATTCTCGCGCTCTTCTGGCCAGATAGAGTACTGTTCTTCATCATTTAGAACAACTTTGTAGCGACTGTTATCTTGTTCTTCTCTGTTCACGATGGTTTCCCCTAATGGATGATGCTGATGACTACGTAGAAACTATTATTGTATAGGTTAATTTATAGACTAACCCTTCTGCATGTAATCTGGGACACTGAAATGAAGTTCATTTTGGCAAAATAATTTCCATTTATCCGTAACTGAATCGAAGACTATATTTCGATCTGAGAATAAGCCGTCGGTAACAATAAAGCTCTCTTGCAAGTACAGGACATCTTCATCTGTCAGGTCGCGGTTGGTCTCGCACTCTTCTCCAGCAATAGTTTGAGTTTCCTTGCGCTGGATTGGTAGAGTCTTAGGCCATCCTTTAAATTTTCTAAGTTGTTTCAGTTGATAGGCTTTACAGTATGTACCCATTTTGACCATTTGTAGAACTCCTATGATTGGTTGCAAGAACATAGTTGAAACAATTAGATATCGATTCCAGACTTTATTTATTTCATTAAATTTGTTCTTTTTATATAGAAAACCTGACTTGAATAGACTATTGAATAAGTCTCGATTTCGATATATAAGCATGGATCCCTAATCGATCTGAATTTTCTTTAATTAGTCAGGTAATAGACCTCCAACTCTCATTGATTTTGCACTGTCGCAAAAAGCATTTACGATCGCCTCAATATCTGTTTCTGAATGGGCGGTAGAAAACGACCCGCAATCACCTTGAAGGTAAACTCCTCGCTCGAGCAAATGCCTCCGGAATAAATGGGCATTACCTCCTGCTAATGTTCCTGCCAAAGAGACAAGGCCAAAACGCGATCCAAAATGTTTTAGTTGCAACGGAATTCGCTTTGACAAAAACTGTTCATTGAGATGCTCAACAAAACTAGTGGTACGTTGATTGAGCGTAGATTGTAGACTCGGGCCTTGCTGCTGAATCTCTTGCAGCACCGATCGCGTCGCTGCCATGGATAAGGGGTGAGCCCCATAGGTACTGCTAAATTCTGACTGGATAGGCTGTGGTGTCGAATCATCACCAAATAGCCAATTACCACCATCGATCGCATCTAGGTACTCTGCTTTTCCGGCAACTATCCCCAGTGGGAGGCCACCACCGACTGGCTTTCCGTATACGGCTAGATCGGCATCAATCTCGAACCAGCCCTGACATCCGCCAGGGTGGATGCGGAACCCGAACACCACTTCATCAAACAGAAGTGCAATATTGTGGTCGTGTGTCAGTTGACGTAACCGTTGTAAGAAACCTTTAGGTTGCAGATCTAAGCGATCGGCGATTTGACTTTGAACGGGTTCTACCAGAACAGCGGCAAGTTCATCCGCACGAGATTCAATCATCTCCAATGAACGCGGATTGCCGTAATCCAAAACCAAGACATCGTCCACACCGCGATCGGTAATACCGGCTGTGCCAGGTATGCCCTGAGGATTGAGATTGAGGCTTTTGGCACGAGCCAGAGTGGTATCTGAAGTGCCGTGATAGGAACCTGCAAATATAGCGATCTTGGGGCGTTGGGAACGGGCTCGTGCTAAGCGGATGGCGGCAATAAACGCCTCGGTGCGTGAGCCAGCAAATAGAACTCGCTCAGCTCCAGTCAATGTTTTGATTTTGGACGCAACATCAATGGTGGTTGGAGTTGTTGGGCCAAGGGGGAAGCCATGTTCGAGTTGTTCGAGCAGTGCAGATTTGACGAACGAGGGGTTATGCCCAAATAAGCTGGCACCGTAACTCATGGTCAAGTCGAGATATTCATTGCCATCGGCATCCCAGATATAGGCCCCTTCGGCCCGTTCAACAGAAAGAGGATAGATGGTGTCTTTTAATCGAGGATGAAAGCCGTTGCTGTTGCGGCGATCGGCAACCGACTGTCGAGCGGCGCTAGACCGCTCGCGTGACAGTTCGGTTCGTTGGGTAAATCGGTGGGTAAATGCTTTCAGGTAATGCTCTTGCTTGGGTGTAGGGTAATCGAGTAATTCACTG
>JBCCWF010000116.1:0-15283 GCA_039194035.1 Cyanobacteria bacterium P01_E01_bin.6
AACGGAGACGACGCTTGCTTGACCCCATCATCACGATTTTGTCAATGCGTAACTCCTATGGTAATAAGCCATGTTTCTCTTGCTGGTCATCACATCACATTAAGGTGTGAGCCCTGCATGATCTGCAGCATGATCAGTAATGCTAGAATAGCCAACCAGCTAGGGGTGCCTGAGTCTGTCAGGCTGAGATATACACCCTTGGAACCTGAGACTGGTTAGCACCAGCGAAGGGAAGCTGTTCGGAGTGCTGCTGTATCTGCAAGCGGTCATCCAAATCAATTTGTTTAGGTCTGTTGTTAGACATTGATGAGTCTGCAGCATGCTTATCTTTAAATTGTTTGTTTGTTAAGGTGACGTCCCTTCAATGCCTATGGGTTGGGGGACATCATTATTAGCCATTGCTGTGCATGGTCAGCGTGCGCTCATGTTATGCGGCTTTTTACTGCTGTTTCTGAGAAACTGAATATGCGTAAACAATGGATTGAAAAACGGCACGGACAGTCCAATGTGTCCCAAATGCATTACGCTCGCCAGGGCACTGTGACGGAAGAAATGCATTTTGTTGCTCAACGTGAGAATCTTTCGCCAGATCTGATTCGAGATGAAGTGGCTCGGGGTCGTATGATCATCCCTGCGAATATTAATCACGTCAATTTGGAACCGATGGCAATCGGCATTGCCTCTCGCTGTAAAGTCAATGCCAACATTGGAGCATCACCCAACTCTTCGGGATTAGAAGAAGAAGTTGACAAGCTTAATCTTGCAGTGAAATACGGTGCCGATACCGTCATGGATTTGTCTACGGGTGGGGGAGACTTAGACACCATTCGCAAGGCGATTATCCAAGCATCCCCTATCCCCATTGGTACGGTTCCGGTCTATCAAGCATTAGAGCGTGTGCATGGAAACGTAGAAAATCTTACGGCAGATGATTTTCTTCATGTCATTGAGACTCACGCTCAGCAGGGCGTTGACTATATGACTATTCACGCTGGTATTTTGATCCAGCATTTGCCATTAGTGAAAGGCCGACTTACTGGAATCGTTTCTAGAGGTGGTGGAATTTTGGCTCGATGGATGCTCCATCACCACAAGCAAAATCCCTTGTACACCCACTTTGACGACATCATTGAAATTTTTAAGCGCTATGACGTGTCGTTTAGCCTGGGAGATTCTCTAAGACCGGGATGCTTGCATGATGCATCTGATGATGCACAGTTGGCTGAATTAAAGACCCTTGGACAATTAACTCGGAAAGCTTGGGAGCATGATGTTCAGGTAATGGTTGAAGGGCCAGGTCACGTGCCGATGGATCAGATTGAGTTCAATGTACGGAAGCAGATGGAGGAATGTTCAGAAGCTCCGTTCTATGTGTTGGGACCATTGGTGACTGATATTGCCCCTGGGTATGACCACATTACCTCTGCGATTGGTGCAGCGATCGCCGGATGGCATGGTACAGCAATGCTTTGCTATGTCACCCCCAAAGAACATTTGGGATTACCCGATGCCGAAGATGTCCGCAATGGCCTGATTGCTTATAAGATTGCGGCTCACGCTGCTGATATTGCGCGTCATCGTCATGGAGCACGAACACGAGACGATGAGCTATCGAACGCTCGGTATAACTTCGACTGGAATAAGCAGTTTGAGCTTTCCCTTGATCCGGATCGTGCAAGGGAATATCACGATGAGACATTACCAGCTGATATCTATAAAACGGCTGAATTTTGTTCGATGTGTGGCCCAAAGTTTTGCCCGATGCAAACAAAGGTAGACGCTGACGCGTTAACAAGTCTTGAGGAATACCTTGCTCAAGAACCCGTGGCTTAACAGTCAACGTAGCTCATTATCCCAACGGTGTGACTTACGGTGTGACTTGGGCACTCGCTAAACGTGACCCCCTTCTTGTAGAAGGGGGTCACGTTTGTCACTTTAATGAAGTGGATGAATACGTCAGAGATTCATGTGGTAGGTGAGTCAGGTTACCAATATCTGTTGAAAAAAGGTTTCAATCAGATACTCCAAAGCCTGATTGCTCAGTCCTTTGAGCTTTGACATCAAACTTTTCACCTGCGCCATAAGAATCGATGTCGATAGCCTCTGAGCCTCCTGCCACGAGAAGTTGAAGCATCGAACCAAGCTGAAACCAAACTAAAAGTGCCGTTGGAATGACAACAATTACTGCAATGATGAGAGCGACAGCATTAGAGAACCCAAACACAGAAACACTTGACCCTACCGAGATGAGTACGAAAATAGATAATCCGATATACGTCATCAAGATATTGGGCTTTTGATAGTTAACCAATGGCTGAGTTTTTCGATTGGTATACCATTGATTGACTTGATATTCCAGCATGTCTTTAAAAATGATGCCCCATGCAATGGCAAGCAAGGTTGAAGCAATAACAAGGGTGTAAATAGGGGAGAGAGACTCAGTTTCGGGATTCATAAGGCGAAGCGCATCAACAAAAGAATTTTAACAAAATGTAATAGAAAGTATACTCTCCTAATCCTCATCGAAGCGAATTTCTAGATTTTGCTAAGTGTCTGCTGATGCAGGACTATAGGTGTATCTGGTTCAAAATAATACGCAGTCGGTCGTAGTCGTCTTTCAACAGAAGGCTCAGCATTCGCCCAGCTTTCACCAACCACGGGCGATCGCCCTTACGGTGTTGGTATGTCGTACGAATAACGGCGGCCACAAGGCTATCGACTGGTGCTCCTGGAATTTGGAGAAGCGATCGCAAAAAATCTAGCTGCTCACTGAAATTCACAATATGCCTAGATTCACAGGTGTAAACAGCCTGATGAACTTGGGGAGGACGCGGAGGGAGATATTGGTATACTCTTACGTCGTTTGAGCTTGAGTCGGCATTATTCATAGCGCTAGGCGGACAAAACCCAACGATTGATGCCCGAAACTCCGTCCGCAACATCGCAAAGATTTGAGGCTGCTGTTCACGCAATTCTTGAAGAGACAGTCCTAAGGCGCGTGCTCGGTGTATCGAGTCGATGGGAGCCGTCGTAGAGTGATAGACCACAGCGTAGATTTGGTTGTCCGTTTCTTCATCCACAGCCGTCACCCAACTTCCAAAGGGAGGCATTGTTGCGTAGCTTAGGTCTTCCGGCTTTAGACACTGAGCCAAAAACTCAGAGGTAGATGTTTCGACAACTTCTGCAATGTGACCGCTAGAGCGATTGTGGGCGTTAAAAAGCGGAAGAGGCAGCCTCATGGAAAAGCATCTCAATCAGTACATCAACATGTCAGACAAGAACCTAATAAGTAGCTCGGCGTTATTAAACTAAAAACCTAAAAATCTAAAAACCTGGGGAGCGCCCCGGAGAGACCCTCCCCAGGTTTTTAAATTGAGTTTATTTGTGACTATCTACTTATTAGTTCATTTGAACTTATGCACTAATGTATTGGTTTCCAGAACAGATGTCTACAATGGACATCAATCAGTAGGTAGACACAATTGAATTGAATATAAGACCCTAAATCCTGAGCCGCCTGCTGTGTGGGCGGCTCAGGATTTAGAAACTGGTTTTTAATGATGCTGACGTCCTTGTAACGGTGAGGCAGGTGCTGGCACGATTACTTACCACGGCCTTTTGTCGCATCAACGAGTTCAATTTCTGCAAGCTGAAACGTGACAAGCTTATCCCAGTTTCCACCTTCAAAAAGAACGGCTGCTTTTCCGTCGCTAATGCGCTGCACAAGCCCTTGAAAACCATAGTAGGTGTCATCAGCATTGACGACTTTCACCGCAGAACCAGGAAAAATCATACTCATCCATCCAAAAAACGTAAATCGAATACTCGATGATCCTATACCACCCTTAAGGCAAACCCAAGTAGATGCTGATAAATGAGGAGGAGAACCGGAAAGACTGCCCACCGTAGCGTTGGTTGCAGCTAAAAGCGCAGCCGATGGCGATGATTCATAATCGCTTCTACCAAACCCACCGCCATGAAGTTTGACAGAATAGCCGATCGCCCATAACTGAGCCACGGGAGGGGAATGCCGGTAATGGGAGCCAGGCCGATCGTCATTCCAATATTGACGAGCACCTGAAATACAATCATGGCAAGGACTCCAACTGCAATGAGAGACCCAAAATTATCTTTTGCATTCTGCGCAATGATGATCAAACGAAGACAGATGAGCCAATAAATCGCAATGACAACGATCGCCCCAAAGAATCCTAGTTCTTCCCCAATGGCTGAAAAGATGAAGTCTGTATGCTGTTCTGGAATGAAATTGAGCTGGGTTTGGGTCCCCTGATGCAAGCCTCGTCCCCATAGCTCGCCTGCTCCGATGGCAATTCGTGATTGAATCAGATGGTATCCACCGCCTAATGGATCTTTCGTTGGGTCGAGAAACAAAATGAGGCGATCTTTTTGATAGTCCTTCAAGAGTCCCCAAAAGACTTCCCCTAGTTTGCCGGACACCAAGTTGACCACAGCGGCGCTCACCATTCCATACCATCGCCATGGCAACGTATTCCAGGCGATCGCCACCATCCCCCCAACCCAGAAAAACCAAAGTGGTAAATAGATGTTAAAAAGGATGGCAGATATTAGTGGAGACACCAGTAAAATCAACCACCCTGGATTAGCATTTGCCCAATAGAGCATCACGAGAACAATGGCTCCGAACACAAGTGATGTCCCTAAATCAGGCTGCAAAAACACGAGTGCCCATGGCAAACTCGTCACAACCATTGCTTTTACCACTGCTGGAATCGTCGAAGCAGTTTGCTGATGCAACATGCCCGCGAGGGTGATGATAAGACCCAGTTTGGCAAATTCAGATGGCTGAATATTAAAACCTCCAACACTGATCCAACGCTGTGCCCCCAATGCCTCCGTTCCTAAGAGCATGACAGCTAATAAAGCGAGGTTCGTCAGCCCGTAGATTGGCCACCGCCATCGCAGTAGGCTTTCGTATCGACACTGGGCGATGAATAGGGCGATCGCCATTCCCACGATGCCAATGACAAGTTGTTGCCACCAATACGTCGATTCCCCACCATTAATTTGAGTACTGTGAATCATAAAACCCCCAATACTCATCAATGCCAACAACAACAACAATAGAAATCCGTCAATTTCTTGCCAGGGCTGAGTAATCAACTTCCAACGCCACTGGCTCAACGATCGATACAACATAGGTAGAGTTCTGAATATCTCAATGTTTCTAAGTAGGTAAGCAATGTTCCTAGAGAATCCGTCAGCTCCTGAGCCATCAGTATTAAATTAAATGACGCAACTTCACTCAAATCACTCTATCAAGTTAACCACTCTGACGAACCAGAGTGGTTAAGGTCTATGGATGAAAAGAAGCCTAACAAATTCGATGAATCATTACCGCAGAAGAGATGACATGAGCTAACCTTAGATGCTAACTGTCATGTCTTTGTCGCATAAGTGAGCATCAGCATGGTTACAGATAAAGTCTTTGGGTTACCCAGAGTAAAAGTGCATCGACAAGCTTCTAATGTAGAAGAGCTATCTATTGTCTCGACGAGCGAGCGAGAACAAGTCAATTGGGCTAGCTCCATTCTAGGCGTGCCCGATGTCTGGATGCAGACCCAAGGCGAAAACATCAAAGTAGCAGTTCTTGATACTGGCGTTGACCTAGACCACCCTGACCTAGCCGACGGAATTATTGCGACAGAAGACTTCACAGGAGATGGGGTAGAAGATATCAATGGGCATGGCACTCACTGTGCAGGCATCATTGGAGCCCGCCTAAACGACACTGGATTCATCGGAGTTGCTCCCAAAACCGATCTACTCATTGGGAAAGTGCTTGGGAATGATGGCAGCGGAGCGTTTCACTGGATTGCTGATGGCGTTCTTTGGGCCGTTGAACAAGGCGCCGACATCATCAACATGTCCTTAGGAGGAGCTTCCTCATCCCACCGTCTGTATCAGGCGATTCATATTGCCCTTGCGAAAGGGGTCATGGTGATTTGTGCAGCAGGAAATGAAGGATCGTTATTCCAAAACAACGTTGGCTACCCAGGTCGCTATGGCGGTGTCATCACTGTTGCCTCTCACGATGAAAACGGCAATCGTTCAGGATTTTCTTCCCGTGGTGGCGAAATTGATGTGATGGCACCTGGCTCAAATATTTGGTCAACCTTCAAAGATGGTGGGTATGCAGAACTCAGCGGAACATCCATGGCTGCTCCCTTTGTATCTGGTCTAGCGGCTTTAATTTTGGCCAAACATCGTGGCACGGAAGAAAATGGAACACCCCTGGAGAATACAGAGGACTTGAAGAATCATCTATTGTGGATGGCCGCTCATCCTGGCTATCACGACAATGAAGCCGGGTATGGCCCACTACAACCCTTCCAGTACTTTAACCGAGCAATTCAGCTGTAAGAGAATTCAATCGTCAGCTTTTTAGGCAGTATCGAAATATTCGATTGGGAGAAGTGTGCATTTAGCTAGTCCCGAGGAGGTAATTGAAAGTCCAAGCGCCCATCTTCTTGAATCGATGCTTGCCCTCCTAAGTTTCTAATGCGTTGAACTGCAAGTTGTTTCGTCTCCCCGTCAAAAGCATTGTAGTAGACCATAACCCATGCCGAAATTTGAGCATACCGACTATCTGGATTCCCTTCCAGAAAATCTGCCATTCGGCGCGAAACAAGTGCAATTGATGCACCTTCATCGTCATCATAAACACTCGCCCACTCTGCAGCTAATTCAAATGATTCCTTAGCAGATGCGGAATCAGCTAAAAACAAAAGTTCATCTGTCCCTTTATAACGCAAGATATATGCTGCTTTTTCTGGTGTTGTAGGAGATAATCTAGGCAGTTCTCGCTCAATTATCTCAACGGTTCGTTCTGGCATTCCCGCAAACAAGCTAGCACTCGATGAAAGGAAGAAATAACCATCTCGAAAATAAGGATCTAGCGCTAGAATCACGTCAAAAAACTCTGGACTGAGTCTGTAGTCAGTTTTCTGTCGAACTTCTACATTTCCAAAATATTGAATGAAGTCTAAGAATACCCAGTTGGCAATCAAATTATTAAAACCTAACGATGGGAATCTCTTCAACAAGTCAAGCTGCAGTCTTGTTGAGGCTTCTTGGCGTTGAATTTGTTCTAAGCTTGGAGAGCGGCTCTCTTGTAGAATCTCATTGAGCTGTGGAACTTGTGTCACAATGACTCCAACGAAGCACGTTAGCCCAATCGCACTAGGGATAAGTAATGGAGTTCCTTGCTTTCGCAAGAAACAACTCAAAGCTTTCAGCATTTAATCGTCCTTCATTAGCTTTCCAACGTCTAACTTTTATTACTGTCTGAAATTCTCAACGTTCAAGTATATAAAAGATTGTATTCTTATAGAGAATTTAGTTTTATGAGAAATCTTATAGATTTTCATTTTTAAATAAACTAGATCAATGCTCTGAGCATTGTCTTAATTAATCCGTAGGGTACCCTAATCGCTGAACATGAGGAGCCAGCAAAGGAATAACAGGTTCCAGATGTTTTTTGTATCGTTTCCAACGATACGTAGCATCTTTATACAAGGGTTGAACAATCTGGCTATAGCTTGGAGTATGAATTTTGCCCTTTTGTGTTTTTGCGTATTCACGATAATTAGCAATTGAATCATCCCAGTCTACGCCAATAAACTTCAACATAGGCTGAACAGATTCCTCAAGATTCTCGACTAGTTGTTCGTATCGAATTTCAAAGACATCAAGATTTAATACTGTTCGCAGCTGTTCCCAAAGCGTCATTATTTTGTTGTACAGAACGGCAGTATCTTCTAGAGTATAAAAGCTTGACAAGCCATCATTGTTTCCAAAATGTTGCATCAAGCAACTCAGACACACATCATACGGATGACGAAGAGCCAAAATAAATTTTGCATTTGGAAATATCTGGTGAATAATACCTGCATTTGCTAAATTGAAAGGCTGCTTATCAACAAGTACAGAATTTGAATGAAGAGTAATATATTCGTCAACTGTTTCAAAATAAAGTCGTCGCATCTTTTGGATATCGTCTGAGTCAAGATGCAAAACCGCGTCTGGTTTGTAAATTAAATCTGCAGATATTGCCTTAAATAGAGGTGTGAGCACAGGTTTCTCATGTAAAACCTGAATATTCGGATGTGCATCTAGAATTTCATTAAGAAGAGTTGTTCCTGAACGAGGAAAACCAACGAGGAAAACTGGTTCACGCGAGCAAAAGCTCTCTTGGTTATTATGAACTAATAATGGGAGGCGTTGCTCATAGATCTCCTCAGAGAAAACGTTTCCAGTTTTATGAATATAATTCAGAAATCTATACTTCCGAACTTGAGTATCTTGGTAAGAACTCGCCTGAAGATTATTTCCTTTTCGAAAGCTTTCCATCGCTAAGTAAGGGCAATTATCCTTGTCATAAAGCTTTCCAAGCTCGAAAAAAGCCTGAATTAATAAGTTAGAGTCTCGTTCTGAAGTGGGCGTTAAATTGACAAGTTTCTCTAACTGCTGAATAGCCCGCTGAGTATTGCCTTCTCGTCTATCAAGAAGAGCTAGCAAAACATTCAAACCAAAATCACTAGGTGAAATCTCTAAACCTAAATTGGTGTACTTACGTGCTTCTTCAAAGTTATTCTCCTTCTCCATAAATCTCGCAAAGTAAAAATAGAAATCGACATGTCTAGGATCTATTTTTATTCCTTGCAACAAAAGACTAATAGCATCCTGATAACGATCCTTTGCATAGGATGCTACGGCCAATCTACAGTAGATCTCAGGGGAAGAAGAATCTAATTCTATCGCACTCTTATAATATGCAAGCGCTTCGTCTTGAGCACCTTGCTTAAAACAAATAGTTCCAAGCTGGCTGAGGTGTTTAGCCGCTTTCTTCGAATCTCCTTGCTTGAGATAACAGGCAGCCAAATTATGGTGAGATATTTGTAGATTCGGCTCTAAATCAAGTGCCTTGATGAGGTGTTCAATAGCTTCTTCAGTCTTTTCCTTCTCGTATAACAAAGATCCTAAATTAGAATAAGCTTCGGCAAAATTCTCGTTATATTTAATAGCTTTCTTCAATAAACTAATAGCACCATCCAAATCACCTTTCACCTTAGAACATACGGACAATTCACTATATATGTTAAATGAATCTGGCTTGAGGGATATGGCATAATGAAAAAAATATTCGGCTTTCTCAATATCCTGCATGTGTAAGAAGCACTTACCTAACTCCTCATATGCATAGGAAAAATCAGGATCGAAATGAATAGAGGATTCAAGCATTTCAACAGCTTTCTCATATTCTGCTTCTTTTCGATGACAATACCCTAAATGATAATAAATCAGTTCAGGCGAAACTTTTTTGTCAACAAGGCTTGAGAAAATTTCAATTGCTTGACCAATATTTCCACGGCGTTCATTGAGAACGCCAAGATTAAACAAGGCATTTACATATTCTGGAATGATTTCGATAATTTTCTGTAGAACAATCTGAGTTTCTTCCAATCGATTACAACTGGCCAAGTTAGCTGCTTCAGCATCTAGAAAATCACATAATTCTATTTGTAGTTGTGCAGCATCCTCTTCAGGAACCTGAAGAATAACAGCCATCCAAACTGATTCAGCCAAAAGCTCGTCGCCACTCAGTAAATATATGAGGCCAAGATACCAGTAAGCAGAAATATCTTCTGGGTTAGTTTCAACCCAATTCTCACTGAGGGCAACAGCCGATTCATAATTGCCTTGCTGAATATATAGTTGTACTTCATGATGAAACGGTTGGCGCATCATTGAATAAGCTATGCGTGCCTCTCATTAAATAATGTAAGGCGTTGTCAATCCTAGTCTACAGCTATTCAAAGACTGCCCTCTTTAATCCTATAAACAATCAGACCATCACGAATTCTTAAGATAAATTCTGGCAAATTAAAATTGAAACCTCACAAATAGAATTTCTATGGCCTTATAGAGTTAATGTCAGACTCACTGTTCTTACGGTCACTGACAATAGTTAAACTTAGTCCTCAGAAAGATGACTCTATCTATGTCATTCTCACCAGATGAAATCTGCGATGGTAATTTCTAGTTAGAGATCTCTCCATTTACTCATGGTCACAAAATAGGAACATTTGTCGTTTAATCTATCAACTTTGACAAAAGAGCTATAATTTGAGCCATTCTAGGGCATGTTAGTCTATGGCTCTCAAAAAAAGATTTACCTAGAAATTCTATGAATCCTGATTTATCTTATGCAGAAATATACCTGAACTATATTGCATCAGCTTGTCCAGCCATGCCAGCAGATGTCATAGCCAAGGTTCAGCAACAATTGGATAACACTCAATGGGATGAACCCAAAACTCTCCTTGATTTAAATAATTCTGCTGTAGTAGCTTTAGTCCTTGCCGAAGATACAGATGATCTACATCTCCGAGGCATGTATTTTGAGACTGCCATTGAAACCTTACAAGCAGCAGCAGACAGTCATCCTCTGTGTAGCGCGCATTTAGCTCTTATCAAATGCATGATTGAAGATAAGAATTCAGTCATTCAATCTGCATTTTCCCTTCTAATTAAAACTTCTTACTTAACTCAGGCTTCAACACCCTTAGAATTTGGCATCGTTTACGTTCCGAGAGATAAAAGCCGACATAGCTGCGTCCGTGCTGAGATAATATCAGCCTTGCTGTCAAATGAAAATGCATATCAGCAAACTTTAATGCTTTGTGCGGATATTTTGAGGCGATCGCAACTTGTATTCTACAACTCAGGAGGTTTGAGGTTTTTACAACTTGCACTGCAATATTTCCCAAACTCTTCATTTATTCACTTATCTCTTGGATTATCCAAAATATTCAACAACCAATGGGAGGGACTTCTTCACTTACAACATGCACAACTATTGGATCCATCGAATAGCTCTATCTATCAAGCTCTTGTGTTGGCATATAGAAAACTTCAGGATCAAACGACTGCTTCTGCCTGGAGTCGGCGTGCCCAAGAGATTGCTCAAACGACTCAGGAATTAGCTCGTTTATGGGAATGGACATCACTGCCATCTGATAGTCCATTCATTTACATGCCATTCGAGGAAGAAACACTCCTCGCAGCAGAAGCTAATCTTAAGAGCATAGTCACCAGCATTCTGATCACCGAAGGCGACTGGTTTGAAAGTGAAATGGAATTTTGGCGCCATCAACTGAAACCGGGCATGACAGTCATTGATGTGGGTGCAAACGTTGGTGTTTATACATTTAGCGCAGCTCAACAAGTTGGAGCAAGCGGAAAAGTGATTGCTGTTGAACCTTTCTCTGGCTGTGTAAAATGCTTACAGGAAACCTGCCGCATCAATCGATTTGACTGGGTTAAGGTGTACGGTGCAGCAGCTAGTGATCGCCCAGGAAAGCTTTATCTGTCACTTCATCCCGCAAGTGAGTTAAATGAAATTCTGTCAGAAGAAGAGGCATTGCATAAAGACAATGTTGAAGAAGTGGCTTGCATTACATTGGATCACTTGATTATGCAGGAAAGATTAGAGCAAGTGGACTTCTTGAAGATTGATGCAGAAGGTCATGAAATGAATGTTTTACAAGGTAGTGAGAAACTGCTCAACGAATATTCCCCTTGCATAATGTACGAAAATATATCAGGTAATCAGGCTAATAATATACCTGTTGCTGAATATCTACAACAAAGAGGATATGAGCTCTTTCGCTATCAACCCTATCTGCAAAATTTGGTTCCAATCAATTCTCTTAATGAATTAAACGGAAGCTTGAATATTATTGCAATCAAACGTTCCAGATAAGTAGAGAGCTGGGAGTAAAGGTGGCGATTAATTCTGAATTTTTGTGCTGTATAAGTGTAGAAAACTATTTAATGTAAGCTACCTACTTAGTAGAGTCAAGAAATCTTAAAAACACGAGTTCTAAGGAAATTATTATGGCTTTTTTCATCAATCAGTTAAAAGAAAAAGGGCACCTTGAAAACACCTCGATGACGGTATTTTGCGTAGGATCTCGAAAGCTTGGTCAAGGAGATGATTTAGGTAGCCAGGCTTGGGGGATGTTTTCTCCTCATCTAAACATCTATGGATTTGATGCAGATGCAGATGCTTGTGAAGTGGCAAATGCTAATTTAGCTGAACGAGATGTTAGTTGGAAGGAAAATCATGTACCGATTGCCTTATCTGATACAGATGGAGAAGCAACACTTTATGTAACACATGCTCCAATGTGTAGTTCTTTATATCCCCCTGATGAAGAGTTCTTAAGCCGCTTCAACGATCTTCCCGAGTTGGTCAACCTTGACTTTTCTGTAGATATTGAAACCACAACTTTGGATACATTCTGTCAAGAAGCAGGCATTCGACACGTGGACTTCCTTCAAATGGATGTTCAGGGAGCAGAGTTGTTGGTTTTAGAAGGAGCCTCAAAGCTTCTTGAACAGGGAATCTTTGCAATTCAAGCTGAAGTATCATTTGAGCCCTTATATAAAGAGCAGCCCTTGTTTGCTGATGTAGATAAGTATCTCAGAGCAAAAGGCTTTTCGTTTTTTGATTTTGAATTTAGAGGAACGCCAGGAACTCGCAGGCGATCGCCAGTACGTTCACCTTTGCATCCAGGACAACGACTTTGGGCAGATGCCATCTATTTCTTTGATATTTTGGCTTTAGATAAAGATTCCGAATGGAGAACCCCGGAGAATATCTTCAAGCTAGCATGCGTTTCTGATGCAATTGGTTTCGTTGACTATTCCTTAGAACTTCTAGAGTACCTAACAATCAACTACGGGAAAACAGATGCTCGTCATAATTATGCTGACTGCATTGTATCAAGCTTAGCTGTTATGCCAACGCTGATTGAAAAAGGTTTGAGTTCTCTAGAAATCGTGCAAAATCTTGAGCCATTTCTGAGTCAAGATTGTCGTAAACAATATCTTCAATAAAGGGACATAGAAGCTAAGTCAAATATATCTCCAACATCTTCTGATAGGCACTTTCCATGTCTCGGGTAAATTGCTTGGCATTCCAAAGTGGTGACGTTTGACGAGAGCGCCATAATTTCCAGGAAATTTCTTGTCTGAGACCAGCATCTTTACCTAACCGAATGCCCCATTCGACATACTCATCATTAGTCCAAGCAATGCCTTCTGTAATACCCGCATTTATCATCATGGTATAGCTATTACGGCTTGAAAATGTGGAGCCAACCCGAGTAATTAACGGAACTCCAGCCCATAGTGTTTCTAATGTTGTTGTTGCCCCACTGTAGGGGTATGTATCAAGAACAACATCTGCAATGCGAAGATTTGCGCGATGCTCATTTTCCATAGAGACATTAGGGATAAACCGAAGCCTCTCAGGAGAAAGCCCTCTTTTATCAGCCAGATCGTTGATAAGATTTTGAATTTCTTCCGACTGTTCGATACCTTTGATGAAAAGATATCCATTGGGTACATTTTGAAGAATAGCGAGCTGTGAATCAATAATGTCAGGGTTCCACTTAAACCCCTGCTGAATGGATAAATATATGATGGAATCATCAGGAATATTAAAGTCACTCCGTCTTACAGTCGGCACTCCGATTTCGAATCCATCAACGGCTACATACGTTTTAGGAAGACGCCAAATTTTCTCAGAATAATACTCATCTGCATCACTAGCCAATACATAAGGATCAGCGATAAAGTAATCGATAGAGGGCATCCCAGAGGCATCCCAGCCCAACCAAGTTGCTTGTATTGGGGCAGGTTTTAATGCCATCACCTCACACGTCGTATCAAGGGTAATGCTATCAAGATCAATTAAAATATCAACTTCATCTTGATTGATTTGATCAGCAATTTCAGAGCTTTTAGTCACAAGCTTACGCGAATATGATGCGTGTTGACTGATCCAAGCTTGAATAGAATCATTATCCTGAGTTTCTCGATCAATAAAATATGCATAAATATCAAAGTTTTCCAAATTATGATACTTAAATAGCCATCTTGAAATCCAGCCGACGGAATGTCGCTTGAGGCAATGAGATAAATAGCCTATTTTGATCTTTCTTGTTGATGATTGAGATGAAGTATATCGACTTTTAATAGATTCTCTAAATTTCTGAATACGAGGACTTGCATAATCAGAAACGCTAGATTGACATAGTTCAAAGATCTGATTTTGAACTAATCGATTTTGTTGAATATCATCTCTCAAGTATGGTTGGAAGAAAACGCAACCAAACATCCAAAGCGTTGAATCTCGGGATAATTTTTTTTGAGTTCTGATGATTTCTTGTGCCAACTCCAAGTGTTCTAGCTGAAAACTCTTCGCTCTTTCCCAATATCTTCCAGAGACAACTAACCCACGGAGAATTAAATAACTTGCTACAAACTTATCGAGGATAGTCTCAGACGATTCATAACACCGTTGTGCTATTTCAATACTTCGGTCATGTTGCCCAACATGCTGATAAACTCCAGATAAATACTGCAATACTTCTATATTATCGGGTGCAAGCTCACAAGCTATTTCCATGAGTTGCACGCCCAGCATTGGGTAACACTTCCGATAAGCAATATATGCACTTCTCTTTAGTAAGAGATCAAGAATAGGATAAGTATTTTGATTTAAATAAAGACTTGCAATTCTTGTAAACTTTAATATTGTTGAGTCAGGCAAGTATTTAGAGAGGATCTTGTCAAGAGATCTAATCAAAATATTGAGGTTTACAGAAGAGTCTTGATTTTGTTCTAATTGTGAAATGAGTTCCCACTGAAGTAACTGTTGAGATTCAAACTGATTGATTTCCAGTGCAAGGATCACAAGTTCCAATAAATTGTCAATATTTTCAGGAGCAATTTCTCGAATATGTTGACGAATTATCCAGGCAGTTTCAAAATGCTCTTGTTTTTCCTGATAATTTGCAGCATTATCAAGAACTAAGAATAATTCTTCTTTCCAAACTTCTAACTGTTCAGAGTTCGCTTCAGCAAACACCATAAGCCAAGTTGCTTGAGCTTCAACCTCTTGCTCTTGCAACAGCATCACAAGACCTAAATGCCAATAATGTGAACGCTCTTCTGGTTCACGCTCAATCGCCTGTTGATAGAGTTGATTAGCTCTTTCGTATTGTCCCTTTAAGATCAATTCTTGCGCAGAGTCTTGCAAAGTGTTCATAGCATTCTTGCTGAATGGGACTTATATATGTTTCTTTTTACGAAATAACATCTAATTTTTATAGATTTTCTACCTTGCCTCTGAAGGTGTATAGATTGTCCTAGCTCTATCTTCAGAAGT
>JBCCWF010000117.1:0-15266 GCA_039194035.1 Cyanobacteria bacterium P01_E01_bin.6
AAGTGAGTTTATTGATGCCTATCTACTTACCTACTATATTTTGTCGAGGAGGTCATGATAAACAACTTTGACATTCGTGTATCATAACCTTTTGAATTGTTGGCTATTGTTACGGATATCGATAGGCGACATGGTAACGGGTGTTCGGAACCGCACCAATCTGTAGTAGCATCAACACTTTGAGTCTCGCAGACGAATGACCATTGGGATTGCTACAGGAGTTTTTCATGAATAAAACAGAATCATTCAATCATCAAGGAGATGGAAAGGTTGCCTTAGTGACTGGAGCCTCCAGTGGTATCGGACGGGCGATCGCCCAACGCTTGGCTTTGGAAGGCTATCGTGTAGCGATATGTGCTCGTCGGATGGAGCGGTTGACAACTCTAGCGACTGAAATGGCAACCCAGGGAGCAACTCTTACCGCCTATGCAGCTGACCTCCGGCACGAACCAGATATCCTGCAACTCTTTGACTCGATTCGTACCGTCTGGGGTGGGGTCGATGTCTTGATCAATAATGCCGGCCTGGGGCACAAAGAATCGTTAATGACTGGCAATACAGAGGCTTGGCGCGAAATGCTGGAAGTAAACGTTCTCGCCCTCTGCCTGTGTACCCGTGAGGCCATTCACGATATGCAAATCAAGGGAGGACAGGGACATATTGTCCATATCAGTTCGATGTCCGCGCATCGGGTTCCCATGGGTAGTGGAATGTATTCTGCTACAAAATTTGCTGTTCGATCGTTGACAGAAGGGTTACGACAAGAATTGCGCGAAGCCGGATCACACATCCGTGTCTCTTCTATTAGTCCAGGTTTTGTTGAAACAGAGTTTGCCGAGAAATATACGAAGAGTGCAGAAACGGCTCAGGCAATCTACAGCCAATTTCCGGTACTGCAACCTAATGATGTGGCAGAGTCGGTGTGGTATGCGCTGTCGCAACCCAGCCACGTCCAGGTTCATGATATTTTGGTTCGCCCAACAGAGCAAAAAAGCTAGGGCTGTCACCCATTACATTCCAGAATTCCAGGGGGGTGGGGAATTGTTCTAGAGGTGTTCGACTGGAAATAGGGACATTCGCAACTTGAACAGTCTCCTGAGACGTTATCGCGATTAGGTCTGGCTGAACCCTCTGGACTGGTCTTGAATCAACGATGGGTTCCCTTCTGAGTGTGCTCATGACTTCGATTCTGTCGCGCCTTTAGCTCCATGTCAGCTCCCTTAGGGATGCTGTAATCCGTTGGAACAGTGCGTCTGTTTCCTGTCGAGTGTTCATATTCAATGTGCTTGCAAAGAAGGTTCGAGCACTGCCATTGAGTAGCGGCGGATAGACGGCATTGCGTTCACGGAGACCGCCAATAATTTCTCCCTTACCCTCTTCTCGAATCGCCAGCGATTCATTCAGTAGAACCTCCTAAATCTCAGCCAAAACAGCTTCAGTTTAATAACGCCGAGCTATTTATCTTGAGACGTTGCCATCAGCACTACAATGCAATTGCTCAGGAAACCTTAAACTAAGTACTGACCTAAAACTCAATCATAGCCTTAGTTGAAGAGAGCTTTTATGGATCTATCGAATTCAAAAACCGTCCAAAATCTTGCCGATGCCTTTGCTGGAGAATCACAAGCCAATCGCAAATATCTCTTTTTTGCCGATGTTGCTAAACAACTAGGCATGACCGATCTTGCAAAACTATTCCGCGAAACCGCCAACCAAGAAACCGAGCACGCCTTTGCCCACTTCCGTCTACTGCATCCTGAGCTAGCCATAAGTGATGTCAACGCCCTCAGTGATGAGGAGAAGAAAACGATAGCGGCTCGTTGTTTGGAGTTGGCAATCGAAGGCGAGACCTATGAGTACACTACGATGTATCCTGGGTTTGCAGAAGCGGCGCGAGTCGATCGAGATGGAGAAGCAGCCCAAGAATTTGACGCGCAAGCCGCTGAGTCTCGTGATCATGCAGGCATCTTTAAGAATGCAGCTCATAACTTTGGCCTGCTGACTCACATTGAAAATCACCATGCCAATCAATATACAGAAGCGCTTCAGTCCTTAGATGGCATAGCACCTCCGCAGAAGGCAGTGGGCCAAAAGTGGATTTGTAAGCAGTGCTCTATGATCTACGACCCCGTTGAGGGTGATCCTGATTCTGGCATTGCTCCAGGCACGTCCTTTGAAGACATTCCCGACGATTGGTGTTGCCCAATTTGCGGCGCGGTCAAAGCTAAATTTATACCTTACGAGGAAGTTGTGGCCGCTTAGGAATAGGTATGCGATAAAACCAGATAATATTTTGATGGTGGTGGCGTAGCCATCACCATCAAAATACCTTGGATCTTTTAATAAGCGAGGAATCGTCAGTGAAGTGGTAAATATGCTGACTCCTGACTCCCTACCCAGTCAAGATTTCTCGACGTCAATTGATGCCTCATCCTTAGCCGTTCACATCATTCCAATGAAATGAAGGTGTCCAATGTCTCATAATGATTTGCCATACGATTTGGTTGTCTTTGGTGCAACGGGTTTTGTTGGCAAAATTCTATGCCAGTATCTGATTGATCAGGCAGAGACTGAAGGTGATTTGAGCTGGGCGATCGCCGGGCGATCGCGCTCTAAATTGGAGACCCTAGTAGCGTCTCTAGGGCTAAAAGCCACCCATCTGCCGATGCTGATTGCCGATGTCAACGACCAATCAACCCTGCAAGCCCTGTGCGCACAGACCTCCGTCATTATCTCTACCGTTGGGCCCTACGCATTGTATGGGGAACCTCTTGTTAAAGTCTGTGCAGAAACAGGCACCGACTACTGTGATTTAACAGGGGAATTCCAATGGATTCGCCGTATGGTGGAATCCTATGAAGCGTTAGCTCAACAATCGGGAGCACGTCTTGTCCATTGCTGTGGGTTTGACTCAATTCCGTCGGATCTCGGGGTGTATTTTTTACAGCAACAGGCTCAAATTCGTCTCGGTCAACCTTGCGTGCGAGTAAAAATGCGAGTGAAAGCAGCCCAAGGTGGCGTTTCTGGAGGAACCGTCGCGAGTGGAATCAATTTAGCGAAAGAAGCTATCGAAAATCCAGGCTTACGCAAAGAACTCACCAATCCTTACTCTCTGTGTCCAGAGCCTAACCCAAACACCCAACATCCGCCTACCCTCATTGACGTACAGTATGACGACAGTTTTCAAGAGTGGGTGACTCCATTTGTGATGGCTGAGATGAATACACGAATTGTGTTGCGCTCGAATGCACTGCTCAATCATGCCTATGGGACAGGATTCCAATATGACGAGGCGATTTTAACCGGTCAAAGCGTGATGGGTTGGATCGCGGCTCAAGGACTCAACATCGGGTTGAACAGTTTTTTTCTTGCCGCGTTATTGCCACCCACCCGTTGGGTACTTGAAACGTGGGTGGTTCCTGCACCCGGAGACGGCCCCAGTACTGAAGCCCAAGAACAAGGATTTTATGATTTACGGTTTTGGGGCGAAACGGCAGATGGTCAAACGATTCAAACGAAAGTCATGGGCGATCGCGATCCAGGCTATGGCTCGACAGCAAAGATGCTCGCTCAGGCAGGCATTTGCCTTGCAAAAGACGTTCCAAAATCTGAAAAAGAGGGAGGATTCTGGACGCCATCCACCCTGTTTGGTGAACGCTTGATCGAACGCTTAGTTGCCCATTCGGGGCTATCCTTCAACGTTCTCTCATGAGTCACGACTTGACCACGCTTACAAAGACATGAACAATTGAGGCACTCTCCGTGCGCCTCAATCGTTCATGTCTTACGGAGCGCCCCAGAATTCGGCCTTACAATACAAGCCCTTCGCTAAGACCTACTCATCCTCCTGGGGATCGATTTCGATCTGTTGTTTCTCTAGTTGAGGTTCGGCCTCCGGCTGAAATTCCACTTCCTCTGCCATAGGAAGTTCTCGCAAATCAGGTAATTCAACCTGTTCTGAGATGTCGGCAGTATCTTTCTCTCGCAAATCTAGAGGGAGTGCAATGGGCTTCGGTTGGTCGAGCCAGCAGCTAGCAACTGGAAGGGTATGCTCTAGATCATCCAGAGGACGAGGAATAATCATTACGGAATGCAGTTCACCAATGCGCTCTGCTTCATGCATGCCAGACTCGATGGCGATCGTGACGTCTGCAACGTTCCCTCGAATAATTGCGGTACACAGTCCAGAGCCAATCATTTCGTAGGACGCCAGCTGAACCTCTGCTGATTTCAACATGGCATCTGCTGCACCAACCATAGCCGGAAACCCAATGGTTTCTAGTAACCCAATCGCCTGATTACTAAGTTGACTATAGCCGCGTTGTTCAGATAGCTGAAGCAGCTTACTCCCAATCGGCAAAACGGCATCCAGATTAGGGAGGGGACGTGGAATGAGCACTTTAGACACAAATTGACCAAACTGCTGTGCTGTCTCAGCACCGGCTTCGACCGCAATGCGGACATCCGCAAGTCGCCCTCTCACAACAGCCGTGCAGTGACCACTGCCAATTTTCTCAAAGCCGACGAGCGTTACGCCTGCGGACTTGAGCATCATGTCCGCTGTTCCAATAATTGCCGGAAAACTATGGGTTGACACAAGACCGAGGGCAGTGTGCCGCATATCAGGCAACTGCCGAGATGACATCTCAGTAGAGAGTGCGTGGCCTGTCGGTAAATTCAATTCAGCCTCCTCCACGTTTAATCACCACATAGATTCACGTCATCAGTAGCTCTTCAGCAGTAAAGAAACCTGGGTGGTCAGGATACCTCGTCCGCCCATAATTCTTTATTGACTAGTATTCAATTCATCATATCGCCTTCATCAGGATGTCGCTGTTGCTGATATCAATGCTTTAAGGATTACCCCATTCCGTTTGGCGTGTTGTGATCAGTGTTGCCATTTAGAGACTGATCTTTATAAGGAAACATAACTTGAATCATCTTTTCTACCGATGCCCGACCATAAACCACCGTCTTCCGAACCGTGTGAGTAGCAGATGGCGTTTGTGGCGGTGATGCCTCGTTTGAAGAGGGTTCTTCTGAAGAGGACATTGACGGATCAGCGGATGTGGATGATCCTGACGCAGATTGGGGCGATGATTGAGTTGATGGCATATCGTCGAGGGCAACAACTCTACTGGCATCCCCAATGAGCGATCGCGGTGGAATCACGTGTTGTGATTGCACATCAACAGGAGCAAGAAGGGTAGAAAACGAACCAATACAAGCCCCCTCTCCAATCGTTCCTTCTCCAACAATCAGAACCTGGGTTCCAATGGTGACATCGTTTCCAATGGTGAGGCTCCCTTGAGAAACGTGAAGAATAGACTGGGGACCAATAACAACTCTTGCTCCAATCATGAGGTGACTGTCTGGATCAGCTTGCAGAAAAACGTTGGAAGCAATAGACGCATCTGGATGCACGGTCACGTTGCCGCAGACATAGAAACGAAGCTCATTCAACTGTTGAAGTGACGATGCATTCATGGACGATGCATTCATGTTGGATAATAAGCTCCCAATCGCAACAATCGTGCAACGATGCTATCTACTACAAGCTATCTAAGTAGATAAGCATCAATAAACTCATTTTAAAAACCTGGGGAACGACCCTCTGGGTCGCTCCCCAGGTTTTTGGGTTTTTAGTTTAATAACGCCAAGCTACTTACGACAAGCCATCTACGACAAATCACCCTCTTCTTGATCAGTCGCTAGCCATCATTAATATACCCTTCTAAGCCCTGTGCCGCTCGCTGCGCAGGCAGCACAGGGCTTAGGATTTTGGCTTTAATGACATCCAGGGACTGAATGAAACATCCGTTCAAGCAAAAGTGGGCGATTTGCAGCAATATCAGTGGTCTTATGGACGCTGAATCATGCTTTCAGCAACCCGGCGCTTCGCACTCGTATCGATACCAATCAGGCGGACGTATTCGCCACGATGCTCGCTCAAACACGTCTCAAGATCACGAACAACATCAGTTGCTCGATTCGACTGAATTGGAGCACAACTAGTCCAGGATGATGTTCTAAAGCGACGAGCATCAGCGTGCTCTGTACCAATGCGGTAGCCTTGAGAAAGGAGATTCTCAATCAACTGCACCGTTTCAGAATTCAGCGCTGAACTCGTGGCTGGGGCACTGTAGGAACGACTACTGGATGCACCGTAGGTTGACGCTGTTGATGACGAGAACCCTGAGGTTGGACGTTTTGCGCGATCGCCCGGACGTTGAATAATGGCCTCCGACACCCGGCGCTTTGCATTCGGATCAACGCCAATCATGCGCACATAATCGTTGGGGTGATCTGCAACGCACGCTTCAAGTGCCGCCATAACATCAGCAACTCGATTCGACCGAATCGATGAACAACTTTGCCAAGAGGATGTTTGGAAGCGACGCTTATCAGCATATTCTGCACTGACTTGATACCCTTGACTCAAAAGCTGATTCACCTGAGCAGATAAATCTCCTGACAGGGCAACGGAGCCACTGGAAGCACTTGATGATGCACCCATGTAAGAAGATGAGCTAGACGAGACGGATGTTGGGCGATCGTCCGGACGTTGAACAATCAGCTCCAGAACCCGGCGCTTTGCTTTTGGATCAATACCAATAAGCCGAACATATTCACCCGCATGCTCCGACAAACAAGTATTCACACCCGACATCACATCTGACTCGCGCGTGGAGTGAATAATTGGACAGCTCTTCCACGATGCAATTCGAAACCGTCGCTTATCAGCATGTTCCATTCCAACTTGATAACCTTGGCGAAGTAAATCTCGAATCTGCTGAATCATCTCAGTTCCACCTCCTGAACCATTTGACGAGGGCGTATACTTACCATTGCCGTTGCTAGCGTAACTAGGTGCAGGGGCAGACGAAACAGAAGCAGCCGTTCCGTTGGAACCAACAACCTTACCTCCTGGACGCTGAATGATTTTCTCTAACACCCGGCGCTTCGATTGGGTATCCACACCCAGCAATCGAACATAATCCGATGGGTGTTCGTCTAAGCACGACTCAATGGCAGAAAACACATCGGCTTGATGCCCAGATTGGACAGACTTACAGCTTTTCCATGACGACGTTTGGAAGCGACGTCGGTCAGCAAACTCAGCGCTTATCTGGTAACCCTGTGCAAGCAAACTACGCACATCTTCGATAATCTCAGCAGTCAAATGCGCGCTAGATAACGGGGTTGAGGAGTTTTGAGGTTTCATAGTAGCAGAGGTAGTGGTGGACTTATAGTTTTTCTCTAGCTCGCTTCGAATCGCTGTAACGCAAGCGATGTCACTTGCACACTGGTATCCCGAACGCAAGGCATTGTTCACATTAACAACATGTCCAGCAAACTGAACGTCAGTATCCGAGGCACTCGGCAACCGATCGGCCTGCTGTTGTGTTGTAATAACGGCTCCTGACGGAACATATCGGTTTGGCGGAATTTCGACGTCTTGAATCAGTGCGTGCATCATGACGACACATCCGTCACCCACCCTTGCATTGAACACGGTTGAGCGAAAACCGATAAAACAGTTGTTGCCGATGTAAGCTGGCCCATGAATGAGGGCCATGTGGGTAATGGAGGTGTTTTTGCCAATCCAAACGGAGTAATTCTTTTGATTCTCCCCAACAACACGCCCCTCTTCAAGGCCATGAATAACAACCCCATCTTGGAGATTGCTACTCTCGCCGATATGAAACGGCCCACCCTCATCTGCTCGGATTGATGTTCCCGGCGCAATCAGAACATTTGCACCAATGTCAACATCTCCAATAATGTTTGAAAAAGAATGAACGTATGCCGTTTCGTGAATTTGTGGCTGGGTCAAACTCCGTGACCACGGAGTCGGAGGAGCAGCAGACTGGTGAGCAGTCATGACAGAAATCTCCTAAAGAATCGAATTTGAAATTGCAAAAACACCCGATAAACGAAGGGGTTCACAACATAAAAGAACCCGACACAAGCTCGTCACATCGTTTTCTCATCCAAAAGATACCCACACAGAAAAAATCGGACGAAAAAGCAACGAAGCTGATAAACAAATCGATACAAGGAAAGGGCGATCGCCATTAGCGATCGCTCTCTCGCTTGCTGTAGAGGAAGCGCTGATCAACACTAATGGTGTCAATAATGCCAACAATCAGAGCATCAAGAGGGCGATGTTCACCCCTTTCTGTCTGGCGAGCTGCGCTTCCTCGGCTCACTAAGACCCATTCATCAACACCTGCGCCTACATTGTCTGCAGCAACCTCATAGTCCGGAAGTGGATTTCCATCTTCATCCATGAGCTGAACAAGCAGAAACTTAACGCCTGTTAAGCTCTGTTCTTTTTGAGTACTAACAACGGTGCCGCGAACTCTTGCAATCTGCATTACGACACTAACGAGTAAGAGGGCGGATACCTGAAACACTCTCCCTAAAAGCCTCTACAGCTTCGGTATAGCGAATAGGAAGAACATATTCAAGGTTTTCGTGGGGACGAGCAATAATATGTGTGGACAAGACTTGCCCCCCATTCACCCGCTTGACATTTTCAATTCCAGCTGAAACTGAAGCTTGCACCTCAGAAACATCGCCCCGAACAATAACCGTTACGCGGCCACTACCAATTTTTTCATAGCCAACGAGCGTCACGCGAGCAGCTTTCACCATCGCGTCAGCTGCTTCGACAATAGCGGGGAAACCCAATGTTTCCACCATTCCAACAGCAATTGCCATGTCTTTTCCCTTCCAATTTGATCTCAGATGAGCTGATGCTAAACCGCAATGCCTGAGCCAGTTAAGGCTCAGTGCGGTGTGCTATATTTCGACGTCAACTACGGAACTGCTCTACAGCTTCTGTGTAGCGAATGGGTAGCACATATTCCAAGTTTTCGTGTGGACGAGCAATGATGTGAGTCGAGAGCACTTCACCACCATTGACGCGCTTTGCATTCTCGATTCCAGCTGCCACTGAAGCTTGCACCTCAGAAACATCACCTCGAACAATAACGGTCACACGGCCACTACCAATTTTTTCGTAGCCCACGAGCGTTACACGCGCGGCCTTCACCATCGCGTCAGCTGCTTCAACAACTGCAGGAAAACCCAGAGTTTCTACCATCCCAACAGCAATAGGCATTATCTATTTCTCCTCTTTCCAAGAATTAGTGAGTACTTAAACAAACGGAACAACTTACAAATCTGCGAAGCTAGCTCAACCCAAAATTGATGCCTTAGCTCTCAGAAAACACCTTAAATTTCCCAAGATTAAGAATACTAGGCTGATCCAAACTTTGACAACATAAATGAGAATGATGATCTCAAATATTATCTATATCCTCAGCTTATGAGAGCATCTTTAGCCCCGATCCTTAGGGCGCATACTATCTAAATATCAGCCTTGCCAGATACACAGGCATTATCCCTTCATCGAGCAGAATAAATCGTCAACGTCCCTATTTTCCTGACTATTTAGTCAAATATCCAAGCCGGTGGTGGCCAGGATATTGCTAAATCGATCAGCAAAGCTGTGAAACTTGGCAACGAATTAGATCATCACCCCAAGCTAATTCACTGCATAAAATTGGCAGATAAACTTTAAAGAAAGTCACGACACATATGACACGTGATTCAAAATACACGAATCATTAACGATAATGAATCTAACCTAATCGCTCAAAAATAAGGCTTTTCATGATGATCATATCACTGGGGTATCCATCCCATAACGAAGTTCAACCAAGACGCACAAACTTTAATTTTGTCTAGATTTAGAGACACTTATAAAGATAATTATTTAAGCAACTTTTGAAAGAGAAACATTAATTGAAGTGGTGGCTCATCTCATGCCGCACTGGTCTGATCCCCGATGGGCGCGATCGCCAGTTACCTATAGAGACAATCGAGATATGTCTATGGCAGTCAGAGGCTCAGTTAGGAGGTTCATTCAGTGCCGGTCTCCTGTACTGTATATAAGAGGAACAAACAGATTCACCACGAGTAATCTCTATGGAAGATCGTGCTCAGTGCATCCTTCGCTTGGAACAAAGACGAGGTTTAGTTTTTTAAGAGATAGTTATTTTGCGGAGACGGGGCATGATTTTTGGGTACGAAACGTTCTTTATAATGCGTCGATCGTGATAGATCAGGGGCATGTTCATGAGGTTGATGTTGGGGCAAAGATAAGATGGGGCAGTTTCTGCTGCAAACAAGTTGGGCGATTCCTTTTTACGGTCTAGTTGGAGCGTTACTATCGCTTCCTTGGTCGATTGGTCTTGTTAAACGAACAGGACAACGACCAGCGGCCTACCTAAATTTGATCCTGACCCTCATATCCTTCATTCATGGAGCAATTGCCTTTTCAGCTTCATGGGGTCTGTCAGCCCAGCCAATTGTTCTTCATTGGTTATCTGTTGCGGATCTGGATTTGTCCCTGGCGCTAGACATTTCCCCTGTCAGTCTTGGCGCCATTCAGCTCGTGACCGGCATCAGTTTTCTGGCTCAGATGTATGCCCTAGGCTACATGGAGAAAGATTGGTCCTTGGGTCGTTTTTTTGGGTTGATGGGCTTTTTTGAGGCCGCACTAGGCGGCCTTGCCCTCAGTGATTCACTGCTGTTGAGCTATGGATTACTTGAGTTATTGACTCTGTCAACTTACATGTTGGTCGGTTTTTGGTATGCTCAGCCCTTAGTGGTGACGGCTGCCCGAGACGCATTTTTAACAAAGCGGGTAGGCGATATCCTCCTCCTCATGGGGATTGTCGCCCTATCTAACTATGGAGAAGGACTCAGCTTCTCCGAACTTCAAACCTGGGCAGAAAACTCTTCCTTGCCCCCGCTCATTGCAGCGTTATTAGGGCTTTCACTCATTGCGGGTCCAACGGGTAAATGTGCTCAGTTCCCGCTCAATCTTTGGCTAGACGAAGCAATGGAAGGGCCGAACCCGGCTGGCATCATTCGAAATTCAGTGGTGGTGTCTGCTGGTGCATACGTTTTAATCCAGCTGGAGCCTGTATTCTCTCTTTCTCCCGTATCGTCCGACGCGCTGATCGTGATTGGAAGTTTAACGGCTGTTGGAGCCTCGCTTGTATCCATCGCCCAAATTGATATCAAGCGAACACTGTCTCATTCAACCAGTGCTTATCTCGGGCTGGTTTTTGTCGCAGTAGGGCTTGGACAGGCAGATATCGCATTATTACTTCTCCTCACACATGCGATCGCCAAAGCTCTTCAATTCATGAGTATTGGGTCTGTGATTTGGACAACCAACGGACAGAACATCACTGAGATGGGCGGATTGTGGTCTCGAATGCCAGCCACAACCATTTCTTTTGTAGTGGGTTCTTTAGGATTGGTAGTACTCCTGCCGCTCGGAGGATTTTGGTCATTTCAACGGTGGAGCAACGGTCAGTGGGAATTTCCCTTGTGGCTACTTGCCCTCGTTCTGTTTGTCAATTTCTTCAGTGCCCTCAACTTCACCCGCATGTTCCGATTAATCTTTTTGGGTGACCCCCAAGAAAAGACTCGACGCTCACCGGAAGTGCCTTGGCCAATGGCTCTCCCCATGATGTCTCTCAGCGTCATTGTGCTGTTGTTTGTGTCTGTCCCCTTGCGGTGGTCGTTGTGGCTGAGTCAATCATCCCCCATCATCCATGGAGACATGACCATTCCACGGCTGACGATGCCGCTCATGGTTCTTTCAGGTCTTTCAGGTCTGTTATTAGGGCTATCGATTGAACTGCGGCGTTCCTGGTCGCGCCCTCGGCAAGTATCACTGAGATTCGCACAAGATTTTCTTGCGTATGATTGCTACATTGAGAAGCTGTATGACGTGACGGTGGTTCAGGCGGTATCTCTACTCGCGCAATTCACCTCATGGTTTGACCGATACATTGTCGATGGAGCGGTTAATCTCGTTGGCTTTGTGACCGTATTAAGTGGCCAGGCTCTGAAATATAGCGCTTCTGGGCAATCCCAATTTTACGTCTTAACAATTTTGGTCGGTGTGAGTGTTCTGTTTTTGCTCACGATGGATTGGCTTGGTTTGTTTTTCTGAGAATTTAGATTTTTTCTGAGAACGTTAGCTATGTACGCTGGGAATAAAGGATGCTGAGTGCGCTGCTAGTCTTACCACTATTGGGTTCGATTTTCCTTGGATTGATGCCGAAGGCATGGTCACCGGAAAGATGTCGGGCGATCGCCCTCATCATTGCAAGTGTGTTATTCGCGTGGTCTATTGCTCTAGGCGTTCAGTTTGATCCAACCATCCTTGGCATGCAGTTCTCTGAATCCTTTGCGTGGATTGAAGGATTAGGCATTAAATACCAGCTTGGGGTCGATGGTCTTTCGCTGCCCCTGGTGATTTTGAATAATTTCCTGACCGTGGTTGCGATCTACAGTAGCGATCGCGACATTAAGCGTCCTCGCTTTTATTACGCCATGATTTTGCTGCTAAATCTTGGCGTTGTTGGTGCATTTGTCGCTCAAGATTTAGTGCTGTTTTTCCTGTTCTACGAGCTTGAAATTATTCCCCTTTATTTTCTGATTGCAATTTGGGGCGGCAGTCGTCGGGGATATGCCGCAACGAAGTTTTTGATTTACACAGCGTTTTCAGGAATATTCATTCTGGCTGCATTTTTAGGCGCTGTTTGGTTGACTCATGTTGATGGGTTTGCCTACGACTTGGTGCGCATTAGCAGCAACGCATTGCCGTTGGGCGTTCAAGTGACACTCCTCGCTGGATTGCTCATCGGATTTGGCATTAAAATTCCGTTTTTTCCTTTCCATACCTGGCTCCCAGATGCCCATGTGGAAGCGTCGACTCCGGTATCGGTTCTCCTTGCAGGTGTCTTGCTGAAGCTGGGGACCTATGGACTGTTGCGCTTTGGCTTGGGGCTATTTTTAGATGCGTGGGTTCATCTTGCCCCTTGGTTAGCCATCTGGGCCGCAGTCAGTGCGCTCTACGGAGCCTCCTGCGCGATCGCGCAAAAAGACATGAAAAAGGTGGTGGCCTATTCATCCATTGCCCACATGGCGTTTATATTACTGGCCTATGCCGCAACAACCCGGCTGAGCATCGTTGCAGCCAATGCTCAGATGATTAGCCACGGTCTCATCTCTACCCTGTTGTTTTTGCTGGTTGGCGTGGTCTACAAGAAAACGGGGAGCCGCGATGTGACGTATCTCCGTGGATTATTAACCCCAGAGCGAGGCCTTCCTCTCATTGGGAGTCTGATGATTTTGGGCGTCATGGCGAGTTCCGGAACCCCTGGTATGGTCGGGTTCATTGCCGAATTTCTGGTATTTCGCGGGAGTTTCCCCATTTTCCCAATTGCAACGCTCCTGTGCATGGTTGGCACCGGACTCACGGCGGTCTACTTTCTGCTGATGGTGAATCGCGTGTTTTTTGGCCGCTTGCCTGTTTACCTGGAGCAGATTCCACCTGTCAATTGGGGCGATCGCCTATCGCCTATTATATTAGCGATGTTAATCATCGTACTCGGGTTACAGCCCATTTGGCTGACGCGCTGGACAGAGCCTCAAGTCGCATTTCTTCTAACCGGTCAAATGCAGGCCACTCAACCAGCAGACACCGCAGCACTGCCGAATGGGCTTCCATCCGTCACTCAATCTGCCAATGTTTTAGGAGAAACGTCAGTTTTTCCTTAGACGTGGAGGTCAAACCATTAAGATCAATGTAGGGTATGTATTTTAGTTATTCAACACTCAGAAACGAGTAATCAAAAGGCGATTGAATCAAACATTGCACTTTCCTTTATTTCTCCGTCAACAACATGACTTGGCACACTTCTCAAAATTGCAACGAAGAGAGAAGAGATGAGAATTTGGAGCGCGCAACGCGTCCCCTAACCTCTGGTTCCTCGATAAACGTTGCCAAGTCATGTCAATAAGACAACACCTTAAAAATTATCGATTTAATTTTAATCCTGTTAACGGTGACAACCGATGAGCGTAGAGTCGACCTATCCTCCATCCACCCATCCCCTCGCGAACTACATCCATCAACTTGAGTCAGGGCAAGCTCTGCTCAAAGATTCTCCAGAACACGTCGTTGAAGTCGTGGGAATTTTGAAAAGCTATGGTGTCGTTCTCGACGCGTACTCCAACAATCTCGTTTACATCGCGAATACACAGTTTCTTAAACTGTTTCCATTTTTCAAATACTTCAACGGTGAATTTTCAGTCCAAAAACTGTTCAAACACTGGATGCATGACCGCATCAATTACGAATATGCAGAATATTGCATGAAGGCAATGATGTGGCATGGCGGCGGTGGACTCGCCGCCTATATTGAATCACCAGACTTCGCAACTATCGTTGAACCGGTTATTCAGAGCTATTACAGAGCAAATCCTTTAATAAAGACCCTGCACAAGCTGTTCCCAGAGTTTTTGCCCGAGCACATGAGACAAATGTGCTTTTACAGTGGCCTGGGGCAATTTTGGCGAGTCATGAGCGATATCTTCATTTCGTTATCTGAACGCTATGATCAAGGCGACATTGAGACGATTCCTCAGATTGTTGACCATATTCAAACGGGAATTGTCGATGCGGCCAGTCTTCCGATCACCTATCGCGTCACTGTTCGCGGAACGTCGTACGATATCATTCCTGCTTCTGCAGGCTTAACGTTTCTGCCTGACACGGCAATTCCCTATGTAGAAGCCATCTTCTTTAGGGGCACCCCATTTCCTGGAACCGTGTCATACAACGCTCAGGCTTATCAGATTCCGCTTTACCAGCAAGATTTTGCCTATGGTGCTCTATTTGCAGATCCAATACCCATTGGCGGTTCAGGGATTCCTCCAACCCAGTTGATGCAAGATATGATCCACTTTTTGCCCGATTATCTCCTCAAGCTTTACCAGCACAGTAACCGTGGAGAGGGAGACATTCGAGTAAAAATCTGTACGACGTTTCAGAAGTCGATGTTTTGCGTAACGACGGCTGCTATCCGTGGACTGGCTCCATTCCCGATGGATACAACGAATCCAGAGCAGCAGCAACAAAACCGAAAATATTTAGAGCAATGGATGAACCGTTTCCCAGAATCTAGAATTCATCAAGCACAAGGCTAACAAAGTTTGCCCAGTCGTGTGCTAAGGGATCTGCAACTGAACCACTCTGGACTGAAAGTCCAGAGGTTGGGCAGGGACTGAAAGTCCCAGTTGCTGGCTGTGAGACTAACGTTATCTACGCTTTGGTTACTAGACTGTCTGACTAGCGCCCAGCAAGATGCCGACTTTCACAAGAT
>JBCCWF010000118.1:0-15211 GCA_039194035.1 Cyanobacteria bacterium P01_E01_bin.6
CTGTGCCGCCCGCGCAGCGGGCGGCACAGTATTTGGAAGGTTACGTTTACTTATGGCTAGCTACTAAGACATCAATAAACTCACTTTAAAAACCTGGGGAGCACCCCGGAGGGGCGCTCCCCAGGTTTTTAAGTTTTTAGTTTCATAACGCCAAGCTACTTAAGTTACGGTTCACTTCATCGAAGCTGTTTATTCATCAAGGTTCTCTTGTTGGTCTGAACGGTATCAAAAACAGCATCAATTCATTGAATGATGTTATTGTTCTTCATGAAAATGCTGGATGCGTTACAAAGGAGATAGAGGTTTCTTAAAAGTGCCTCTCCGGCAGGGAATTTTTTACTGCGCATGTATCCTGCATAGTAAACTGGAGTTCACTACTGAATAGAGAGCTATGTGAACACACCTACATCATCAGCACATTGTTTTCATTGCCCTGTAGTGCTGGTTTCATGCGTCTTTATCGGTCAGATCTAGGAGATCAAATCAGCTGTGCTTCAACAAGTTAAGCAAAATCTAAAAAATGATTTGATTGCAGGTCTTTTGGTCATCATTCCCTTAGCAACGACCATCTGGCTGAGTTTTACGATTGCAACATGGGCCATCAACTTTTTGACTCGTGTGCCAAAACAACTCAATCCATTCAATGACCTGCATCCATTTCTGATTAATGTCATTAACCTTGCGGTGGGGTTTGCTGTTCCACTGCTATTTATTTTATTTATTGGCTTGATGGCTCGGAATATTGCCGGGCGATGGTTGCTGGATTTGGGAGAGCGGTTGCTTCAGGCAATTCCCTTGGCAGGATCAGTTTACAAGACGTTGAAGCAAATCTTGGAAACTCTACTCCGCGATTCGAACAACAAGTTTCGTCGAGTTGTTATGGTGGAGTATCCCCGTGAGGGCATCTGGGCATTGGCATTTGTGACAGGGACTGTGAATACAGATGGGCACAAAGACATGCCCCAGTCCATGCTGAGTGTGATTATTCCAACAACTCCAAATCCAACAAGTGGCTGGTTTGCCATCGTTCCCGAACAGGACGTTATTAACTTAGCAATCTCTATTGAAGATGCATTCAAGTTGTTAATTTCAGGGGGAATTGTCGGTCCAAGAGTTTTGCCAACGGTTGCTGAACAGCAGACATTGCCAGTTTCAGATAAAACCTCAGAGACGACTGTTCCCTTGCCTGACTTGACCGTCCCTGAAGTGGATGAACCTGAGCTAGATAGCACTAAAAGGCTCCCCGATATACAGATTCCTGCAAGCATGACATCCATTCTGCAACCTCAGCAAAGATTTTCGGTGAAGCCTTCTGAGAGTGATTGAGTTCATGATGGTCGTTTTGCTTACGGAATAAGCTGGCATGATTTTTTCACATCATCTGTGATTGGATTGATCGTTGATTGACATAGAGTTTTGTCGCCGCTTAAAATTATGTCCCTTTTGAAGATTATGTTTTGAAGATTATGGACACGCTTGATAATGATGCAACCTCGCCGTACAGCTCGTGAGCTGGCTTTACTCTGCGTGAGTCAAGTGCCGTCTAACCCATCGAAGCTCTATGAGAAAAGCTTACAAGATTTAGTTGTGGCTGCGGTTCAAACTCTTGCCGTTGAAGTTCGAGATACGATCGAGCTGGCATCTGTTGAGCTTGAGCGGGGAAGCGAGCGTCTCTTGAGTAGTGAAACCCGCGTGGCTGACTTCAATAGCTCAAAGGCGATGGTAAAAGAGGCCATTGCCTTGACTCAATCAGCGGTTAATCGGTTGGGAGCGGCTCTGGAATTGCCGGAGTTTGTTCAGTTGGGAAACCAACCTGATGTGAGGGACTATACGCTTCAAATTCTATTGACAGTTCGTCAATATCAAGGGGAATTGGATCAAATTTTGAATGATGCCATGGTGGACTGGAAACTCCATCGACTTGCGAAGATTGACCAAGATATTTTACGAATCGCGGTTGCTGAATTCTTGCATTTGGGAATTCCAAAACGGGTTGCGATTAATGAAGCGGTTGAGCTGGCAAAGCGATATAGCGAGGAAGATGGACATCGATTTATTAATGGTGTTCTTCGTCGAGTGAGCGATCGCACAGAACTTAAATCTAATCCTGCATCATAACGTTTGTCTAAGTTGAGACTTTTAGGTTTCAACCGGGTTTGGGTGTTGAGCAGGTTAAAACCCGTATTCAATCCAGCCAGATCCGTTTAAGATCAAAGCTAGGGTTAACTCCGGCAGGCTTGAGGCTTGAATACTGTTGTGATGGCGGACTAAGTTCGCCGCAACATGCTCTGAATCCAAGTCTTCATGGGTTATTCGCGAAGTGTGTGAATCGTTGGTGTAGAGAGGTGCTGTAATGCCCCCATTTAACTGGTTTAATCGTGGGAATAAGGAACCAGAACAAGCGGAGCCAGATTCTCCAGATTCTAAGGTTGACAAAGTAAACCAAGAACAGGAAGAAAACGCAGCCCCAGATACGAGCCCAGATACGAGCCCAGATACGAGTAAACAGTCAGCGATCGCAGAGGACTATTTAACCTGGGCAAAAGCAGCCTATCAAAACATTCAGCAGAGTAAGCAAGCGGATGCGACAACCGATGAGGGAGTAGACGAAGCGAGTTTGGAGGAAACATCCCCGACTCTTGAATTGTCTGCTCCAGGCTCGGTATCGTCAACGGCGACAGACGTGGGGGAGGCGATCGCCGACTCACCTGCAATGGCTGTCCCAGAAACGACGACGGTATCTGATATTGCTCAGCCCAACGTATCAGCTGAGGCCATCGAGACGACTGATGAACCGTTAGACTTAGTGGCTCCTGTTGTAGAACCATTGGCGGTAGAGACGACATCTGATGCCTCGATGACATCGACAGACGTGACCGATGCTGACGTAGCCCAGACATCGCCACCATCACCTGACCCAAGTTCTGCTGACTCAGAAGTTCCAACTCCTTCCGAAACAGAAGCTCCCTCATCAGAACAGGCAACAACAGAACAGGCAACAATGCCGTTTTGGGCAAAAGCGGAAACCGAGCGACAGGAAAGGCTTGAGCGACTCAAAGCTGAGGCCATCGAAGAACCAAAGATTGAACCAGAACCTGTTGTTGAAACTCAAGCACAACAACCGTCAGGCTTAGAGTTTGATGAAAACTTTATTTGGTCAGCAGGCGTCCTAGCTGCTCAAGGACGTCGCCCTGAAGATATCTCCGCAGAGGAAATTACCTGGCTTAAGCGTCTTCGACAAGGACTGGGCAAAACCCGACTGGGTCTCATTAATCAGTTGCGAGGCATTGTTGGACAGGGCCCGCTCAATCAAGATGCGGTGATGGAGATTGAATCTCTATTGCTTCAGGCTGATGTGGGCATTGAAGCAACGGATTATGTGATTGATGCGCTCCAAGATCGCATGAAGCAAGAAACGTTGCCCCCCGAAGAGGCGATCGCCTATCTGAAAGAGATTTTGCGAAATATGCTCGATCAGCCTTATCAAAAAGACTATGAGCAAGGCTTCGCCCCACAGAAGGATTCCCTCAATATTTGGTTGATGACAGGAGTCAACGGTGCTGGGAAAACCACTACAATTGGCAAATTGGCTCACTTAGCAAGGAAGTCAGACTACCGATGCTTGATTGCAGCTGCAGATACGTTCCGAGCGGCAGCCGTAGAGCAAGTGAAGATTTGGGGGCAGCGCAGTAACGTCGAGGTTATTGCCAACCCTGGACAGAACACAGATCCTGCCGCTGTGGTATTTGACGCCATTTCCGCAGCTCAATCCAGAAATACAGAACTGTTACTCGTTGATACAGCGGGACGTCTCCAGAACAAAAAGAATTTGATGATTGAATTGAGCAAGATCCGCCGAATTCTGGACAAAAAGGCTCCGGATGCCACCATTGAATCATTACTCGTGTTGGATGCCACCTTGGGGCAAAATGGGCTTCGTCAAGCTGAAGTCTTTGCAGAGGCGGCACAACTGAGTGGTGTTGTGCTCACTAAACTAGATGGAACAGCCAAGGGTGGGGTTGCGCTCGCCGTTGTGAAACAACTGGGATTACCGATTCGATTTATTGGTGCAGGAGAAGGCCTTGAGGATTTGCGCCCATTCTCCAGCTATGAATTTGTAGAAGCCTTACTGAGTAATTAGTGCGATCGCTAATTGCCTTGCCGTTAGGGACTTGCTAGAAAATAAAGTATCAATAGAGGGGCGGCGGGCTTAGCCCGCTGCCCCTCTATTGGGTATCTTTTTTATTTGCAGATCCCTTAGCTGTAATCTGTTTGCTATTAAATTGCGTGGTTGTCCCCGTCGGAGGCAGGAGACAACCACCAAAATACGCAAAATAGGTGAGTTTTAGCTCAGCACTCACTATTCAATCAATGCTTGAAGAAGCTTGGTTGCAAGAGTACAAATTGTGTTCCACTGAGAGTCACTGATGATGTCTACTGGGTTAAGGAATATAGATGATTCTCTAACGAAATCATCTATATTCCTGAGCAGACAATGATTGTAGTCTTTCTGTCTTTCATTTAGATTTATCTCTTTATCTTCAATAAACTGTTCAAACTGGAAATCATCACATAGTGTGCAGAGACTCTCTGTAGGAGAGGAAATGCACTTACCTCTTCCAAGCTATGCAGATTCTTGATAATCTCTACTGGCTACTTGCTTAAGGGCTTGAATTATATTTTGTTTTCACAATGTTGGATGCATGACAAACAGTGCTCTAGCGTTGAAAGCCAGTAACCGTTTATACGTTGCTATTTGAGTAACAGATGCTCTATGTTCTAAGCTTTTTCGCATCTGTTAATAAGCTGGTTTATGATAAGCACGGATCATCCTAATGACATAGATTTAGCCCCATGCCTAAGGTCGTTTCTATTCACTCCTATCGAGGAGGCACCGGAAAATCGAATTTTACTGCAAACATTGCGACAGTAGTGGCAATGCAAGGGTATCGCGTGGGCGTGGTTGATACGGATATTCCATCTCCGGGAATTCACAACTTATTTAGCCTAGAGCCTGAGCACGTCGATAAGACCCTAAACAATTACTTATGGGGAGAATGTCCCATTGAAGCAGCGGCCTACAACGTTAGTTCTAATGTTGGTGTGCAGGGAAAGGGACAGGTTCTACTGGTGCCGTCTAGCGTCAAAGCTGACGATATTGCTCGCATTCTCAAAGAAGGCTACGACGTCAAACTTTTGAATGATGGGTTTCGTCGATTGGTCAAGGAGCTAAATCTTGATTACTTATTTATTGATACTCATCCTGGCTTATCGAAAGAAACGTTTTTAACTATTGCAATTTCTCACTTTTTAATCCTTATCCTCCGTCCTGACAAGCAAGATTATCAGGGCACTGCGGTGACTGTCGATGTGGCGCGCCAGCTTAAGGTGCGAAACATGCTGCTGGCTGTTAACAAAATCTCAAGCTCCATGAATTTGAATGCTCTTCAGCAAAAAGTTGAAGAAGCCTATGGGGCACCTGTCGCAGGCTTATTTCCCCTTTCTGAAGATATGCTGAATCTAGCGAGTGAAGGGGTGTTTTGTGTGCGTAACCCTAAGCATCCGATTACTCAAGAGTTTACTAAGGTTGCTCAGCTCATTATGAGCGAGCAAGCGACTACGGCGTGATATACAAATAGCCAACAGCGTAATGCCTATCGGTGTGACTTGTATGTTCATGTAATGCACACGTTGAGTGAATAGAAGAGGTGCCTTGATTGATATCTGGGCACACTGAGCACAGCAATAGGAATAGGCAGTAGAGGCACTTCCTGATGACAAATACTGACGATTTAACGTTTCTAGCCAATTCCATTGCCGACATCACGTCTCCATTCCGGAGATATCTAAGTGAGCTGCATGAAAAATATCGGCATTTGACGGATGGAAAGCTGGCCAGCTATATCCCGGAACTAGCAGCGGCTGACCCCAACTGGTTTGGCATTTGTGTGATTACGACAAATGGGCAGATATTTGAAGTTGGTGATTCTGTCCAGACGTTTACGTTGCAGTCGATTTCTAAAGCGTTTGTTTACGGCCTAGCCCTTGAGGATCATGGTCGCGACTATGTGAATAGTAAAGTTGGGGTTGAGCCGAGTGGAGAGGCATTTAATGCCATTGTGCTCGATGAAATGACGAACCGTCCCCATAACCCCATGGTGAATGCTGGGGCGATCGCCACGACCGATCTCATTAAAGGCTCGACAGCGACAGAGCGCGTTAAGCGATTGCTTGACCTGTTCAAGCGCTATACGGGGCGTGATCATGAAATCAATGTGCCGGTTTTCTTGTCAGAAAAGGCTACCGGAAATCGCAATCGAGCGATGGCCTATCTGATGCTGAATTTTGGAATGGTGAGCGATCGCGTCGAAGAAACGCTAGATCTGTATTTTCAGCAATGCTCGATCATGACCCATGCGAAGGATCTCGCGATGATGGCGGCAACCCTTGCTAATCACGGAGTGAACCCAATCACAGGAACTCGCGCCCTTGATGCAGAGTACGTTCAAGATGTGGCGAGTGTCATGCTGAGTTGCGGCATGTATGACTACTCAGGAGAATGGGCCTACCGAGTTGGAATGCCAGCGAAAAGCGGTGTAGGCGGAGGTATTGCGGCAATGGTGCCCGGAAAAATTGGCATTGGGGTGTTCTCTCCGCTGTTAGACAAAAAAGGAAATAGTCTTCGAGGCTTGAAAGTGTGCGAAGAAATGTCCCGTGATTTTGGATTACATCTGCTGAATTGCGCAAAGTCATCTCACATGATGACGGAGTTGATTGAGAACGATCGCACCTCAGATGAATGGTAAAGGGCGATCGCTCCCACGACATAGTGCATCCATTGAAAGTGTTGATGATAGATGAAATCAGAGCAGATCAGCTTCTAATGAGTTCCCCATGAAATCCAACGGTGCTCGGTTCCAGAATTCATACCCACGTGGCATGAATTGAGTTGAGTCAGATCAACCCCCTCTAAATCTGCACCGTCTAAGTCAACGGCTTCAATGCAGGCACTTGTAAGATTAGCATTGCAAAAATTTGCACCACTCACTGCAACATCCTTAAGATTGGCACCTCTCAAGTCAGCTTGTTCTAATTCAGCCGAGCGCATGTCTGCACCTGCAAGGTTGGCACCAACCAAAATTGCGTTCCGCAAATCAGCTCCGATTAAATTTACATTGCAGAGATTGGCACCACTCAAGTCGGCTCCTGACAAATCAGCGTCAGTCATATTTGCCCCTTTTAAGATGGCTCGGCTCAAGTTCGCACCACTCAGATCAGCGCTACTGAGATCGGCTGCGCTCAAGTCAATCCCACATAGATAAATGCCTCGCAGATCAAATTCATGGAGCCGGGTTCTTGAAAAGTCACGATATCCTTGATTGTATTCATGCAGAAGTTTTTGAATATCCATCATTGAAATTTCCTCCCATTAAGTCATCCGTCTTTGATATCAACAGACGTGAGAAGCGCAGGGAATCAACATTTGAGGTTTTGAATTCTGGCAAACACTGAGAGGCGGGTACATTATCTCCACGCTTCAAGGAGCGGCACAAATCGTCAATGGCGAAAAAGCCTGTTGGTATCTGACGATATTCTCATTGTCTCGTAAATTTCAGTGCCAGTCCTCATCCATTCACAGAACTCAATGCATAAAGACTGGCCATGAAGACTGGGGGCAATGAAAATGAACTCGATTTGGATCTGACATTAAAAAAACGCGATAGTTGTGTATTGGTTCACCCCTATCGCGTTTTGATTTTTTTAACTCTAGGTTTTGACTTACACCGTCATGATGTCCTGCTCTTTTTCTCCCAGAATCTCGTCAATCTTTTTGACGAATTTATCGGTTGCTTTTTGGATGTCTTCTTGAAGATCACGAGATTCATCTTTGGAAATATCACTGTTTTTCTCGTCTTTCCGAACGCTGTCAATAGCATCTCGACGAATATTGCGGACGGCGACTTTTCCTTCTTCGGCGAACTTGGCCGCCACTTTCACTAATTCCTTGCGCCGATCGTTTGTGAGAGGCGGAATATTAAGGCGAATCGTACTGCCGTCGTTGCTTGGGGTGAGTCCCAAATCTGACAGTGAAATTGCTTTCTCAATCAATGCCATACTGCCCGGATCGTACGGTTGAATCGAGATTGTAGACGCATCTGGGGTGTTGATATTCGTAAGAGACTTGAGCGGTGTCGGTGTGCCGTAATACTCCACCATCACCCGATCCAAAATTGATGCATTTGCCCGTCCTGTTCGAATCGTATTAAACGAACGTTGAGTCGCCTCAACTGCTTTTTGCATGAGACTCTCAGCTTCAGCTAACTTCACAACTTCCTCCAACAATCGTTCCAATGGGTTCTCCCTTCACGGCTCGACCGATGTTGCCCTCGACAGACAAGTCGAACACCATAATGGGAATATTGTTATCTTTGCATAGTGCGATCGCAGTGCTATCCATTACTTGCAAATCATGGGTCAAAACATGACTATAGGTTAGGCTATTGAATCGCCTGGCAGTGGGATTTGTGTTGGGATCCGAATCATAGATACCATCGACTTTCGTTGCCTTAAAGACAACTTCGGCATTAATTTCAGCGGCTCTCAGGGCAGCCGTTGTATCGGTGGTAAAAAAGGGATTTCCTGAGCCAGCCCCAAAAATGACTAGGCGGCCTTTCTCCAAATGACGAATTGCACGGCGGCGAATATAAGGTTCAGCAACCTCTTGCATCTCAATGGCAGTTTGCACCCGAGTTGGAATACCATTTCGCTCAAAGGCATCTTGCAATGTCATTGCATTCATGACGGTTGAGATCATTCCAATGTAGTCAGCCGTTGCGCGGTCCATGCCAGACGCAGCCCCTTTCACGCCTCTAAAAATATTGCCGCCGCCAACAACAATCGCGACTTGAACCCCAGTTTTATAGACGTCAGCTATTTCTAAGGCAATTTTTTGAACAATCTTCGGATCAATACCATAGGGCAGATCCCCCATCAGTGCTTCACCACTGAGCTTGAGCAAAATTCGCTGATATGTGGTTCCCATGCGAAAACGCTTAATCCTGAATGCTTCCCACCTACGATAACAGCAGATGTCAACAAAATGAACAGAAATAATCGCTGAAAGTATTGAGGAATCTTATTTTGATGGTTTTCGCCAGAGAATTGGGCATCCATCCACAGCTGTTATCGGAACCGTAATTGAATGACTCGATAAGAGTTGGGCGATCGCCTCTCTCAACGGTGTTTTGAACGGTGATGATGAAGCAGATGGAGAATAAATTGCTCCAGCATATTGAATTTTCCCCGTTGCATCGAGTAAAAACGCTTCAGGTGTTTTCTCTGCCCCAAAGGTTCGAACCACATCCTGAGTCATGTCCCGAAGATATGGAAAATTGAGCGCCTGTTGCTGTGCAAAGAGTTTCATGTGCGCATAGCTATCGTCTGGTCGTTGCACATCATCATTTCCATTGATGCCAACAACCGCTAAGCCTTGAGGCGAAAACTCAGTTTGTAGAGCGTTGAGTTCCTCCAGATACGCGTGACCTCCAGGAGAATGATTGGACAGGATCACAACCACCACAGCTTTTCCATTTTCTAAATAGCGCGCCAAATGATGAACCGACCCAGTGGTATCCGGCAACTCGAAATCTGGAGCATATTGGCCGATAGGGGTAGCCGTTTTCATCATCAAACAACCTCCATCACAATGTTCTCCCCACGAGATATATGGGTATCGATGATTGATTGCCTCAGTAGATAGGCATGAATAAACTCAACATAAAAACCTGAGGAATGCCCCGGAGGGGCGCTCCCCAGGTTTTTATGTTTTCAGCTTAATAACGCCGAGCTAAATAACACATCATCGTCGACCGTTATCATACCTCTAAAATCTTTAGACTGTAGCACAGCCAAATTGTGTCGCTTTGGTCGGTAAACGTTGGTGGGCGGCAGTAAACGCGAGAGAAGAATCGGGTGTTTAATGCAGACAATGTCACCAGAGCTAGACTCCCTCTGCGGCTCTGGGGGGATACGGTATTGTCATAGGATGAAGTCAAGTAATACCCCTGACGGTATCAGGTGCATCACTTGAGACGTGACTAGGCCTTGTATTGTAAGGAATGTCATTGTTGATAACGGTTTGTCTGTTAAGGCAAGATTTTGTGGAACGGAACGCCCCAGAATCTCCTTAAATTCTTCCCAGCTTAAGGTACAAGTCTTGATCACACGTCATTGATGAAATGCCACGATGACCATCTTTATTAAGATTCTTAACGGCTTGATTTTGTGGGGCTTACGATGCATTGCCCTTCCAATCGGTGTCGTGAGTGTCGCAGCTATTATCGTGTGTCTTGCGCCTGCTAGCCGAGCACCCGAAAAGGATTTAGATACTATCGAGGATGTTGCCGGAGTATCGCTCGACTCTCTGGCTGAACTTTACGCGTTTCGCGATCGCCTGAACGGTCGCGCTTATCAAGCAACAACGGTCTCTTATCTATCAACATCCAATCGTCTTCCCCATTTTCCGCCACGAAACCATCGGTTCGCACACATTGTTCAAGCACGCATTCACATTGAGGAGACGGCTCAAGCTCATTGGCGCAATGCTCAAACGTTAGCGATACAAGCCGTGCGATTGAGGGAACGCAAACCGAGCAGATTAGCTCATTTAGAGCAAAGCCAACAGCTCTGGCAGGCTGCGATTAGCCATCTTCAGCATATTTCTAGTGAGTCATTTTTAGCCCAAGCTGCAGCGAACAAAATTGCCGATTACCAAAATCAACAAATTGAGGATGTTCATCGTCACGATGCGATTCGCTCGACATTTCTCGTGTCTATTGCTGAACAAACCAAGATAGATCCGGAGCGGATTCACATCTCGGTGTGCACACTTGAGTTAGATGAGTGTCATCGGCTCAATGGCGATCGCCCGCCAGTTAGCCCGGCAAGCCTGATTAAAGTCCCTGTTGCCGTTGCCCTGATGCAGAAGCTTGCGGAAGAAGACATTCCTCCGTCAACACCCATCTATATCCACCCGCGTAATTACACGGAAGATGCGTCTGATATTCAAGTCGGCAATGAGCAGCCGCTACATTATGTTGTGGAGCGAATGATTAATCAGAGCAGTAACGTGGCAATTAATCAGATTGTCGATTATCTGGGGTTTGACTACATCAACTCAGTGCTGAGTGAGCGCGGCTACGGTGATATGTTTGTGGGCAGCAAATTAATTGGCGATCGCATTGAGCCGAAACGACTCGGTAGAAAAGGGACAAACCGGATTACAACCGACGCTCTCACCGCGATGATGGCGGAGATCTATCAGCAGTTGTCTCCCGGTGACAGTCTTTTAGTTGAGGCATTGTCTACACAAACCGATGATCGGATGGGACGTTCTGCGTTCACGGGTGATGACATCCTCTGGTTGGGAGAAAAAACTGGATGGAACTCGCGTGTTTTGGGAGCGACAGTCGCTGTGATGATTGGGGACAATCACTATGTGCTGACGGTGGCGTTAGATAACACAACAAATACAAAAATCATGCGGGATATCATGCAGGATATCGCCGACCACATTTTAGAAAACGATGGGTTTTAGGTGAGACGACACGATAGCTCAGGTTCCTAAGCTCAGTTTCCGCGCACCCGGAGCCGCCATCCTTCAACAGCTTCACGAGCTTCAAGCGACACTTCAGCATCATCAGGAACTAAAGCTGCTGCATTAATCGCTGCATATAGGTCACCTGTGTCGGCTCGTTGGTAGGCGATCGCCAAAATTTCTTTACTCCACTGATTAATTTGGGCGCGGACAACTTCATAGTCAGGCTGCGTTGTTTGAATGGAGCGGAGCTGGGCGATCGCCTCGTTGTAGGAAGAGGCTTGTCCTGGCTGAATGATGGCACGAGCCTGTTGAATCACCCCTTGATTCACTGATGTTTGGACAACATTCTGTTGCCAATTTGCGATGTGTTGTTCCGCGATGGAATAGAGTTCTGCCTGATCGGGAGGAAGTAGTTGTGCCGCGGCAACAGCATCGGCATAGCTACCCGTTTGGGCTCTCGCTTCTGCCAAATCTAAAATAATCTGGCTCCATCGCTGAACATATTGCTGAGCTTCAGTGTAAACGGGTTGACCGGGCTGGATACGATTTGCCTGGGTCAAGGCTCGGTGAAAGTCGGAGGCTTGATTGACCGTTGTTTCCTCTCGATCCCGATTTAGCGAAGCGAGCGCTTCATTCAAAATGGCCCGATTCGTCTGTGCGACCTGGTTGTTAAGCCGCTCAGCCTCTGCTCTCAGATTGGCATATTGCTCTGTTTGTTCTGCCTCAGGCACTTGATCTAGCTGCTGAAGAGCGTTTAGGGGCAATCCTGCGGCGATCGCCTGTTGTGCCGCCTCCAACGGGAATTCAGAGGCCTGTGATGACGCATCCAGATCTGCCTCTCCAAACGTAAGGGACGTCGTTGTATTTGCAGAGTTACTTCCCAGATCTGGGGAGGCTAATCCACTCGGCTCAGAAGGGACTATTGTAATGCTCACATCTTCTGACGCCTGGTCGTTATTCGGAATGGCAGGATTCGTGTCTCCCTGAAAGACTCTCCAATTACGCGCAACAACACCGACCAGTAGGATTGCCACAAGTAACCCGCCCCATTTCACCAACGTTCTCCAGAAATTCTCGTCCTCTACCTCTTGAGGAGAAAGGTTTGGATTCGGAACAGGTGATAACGGCTGATTGGGCGCTTGTGATGGGAGATTGCTCGGGGTTGACGGACGAGGAGGTTCAAGTCCAACCGGAGCAGGCGTAGATGTTGGGGGTGACGGATAAATGGGCTCAGCAATGGGACCAGGTATCACCGGAGGTTGTGAACCTGGAGCTTGTTCAACAGGGATTCCTTTCCCTGGAAGCATGAGCTGATAACGCAGCTCTGAGGGGACGACAATCGCTGGATCTTGCCTCGGACGCCAGTGTTGTTCACTCAGTTGTGGCAGGCGATCGCCCATATATTGAGCCAGGTGCTCCAATGTGACACACCCATATTGTTGAATTCCTTCTAGCAAGACGGCGGTAAACAACCCTTGGCGCAGCGCTAAGGTTTCGTGGGAAAATTGACCTGGCTGACACGCCAACATAACAGCGAGATTATTCTCCTGAGCCAGCAGCAGGGTGTGGTGTCCTAATTGAGTATTGCTGCCAACCGCACCACCAAATTGCTTCATGTCGAGAAGCATGATGATGTTATTAGTGTTCGCCGTCTTTAACGTGGCAAACAGCTCACTGGCAGGAATTCCAGTTGCAATGGGCTGAGTTGGATCGCCATCCGAGGGCACGAGATAATCTCGCCCGTTGTCGTGAACACCATAGCCGCTGAAAAATACCCAGAGAACATCGTCACTACTCAGGCGCTCCTGGCAAAGCTGCACAATATGATGCTGAATATTCTCGCGGGTGGGCCGACTGTTACGTCCATTGATAGGAGCCGATGTGTCCGTCAACAGCCAACATTGCTCAGGAGGAAACTGCGCTTCGTTTTGCAAACACTGCTGCAAACAATACGCATCCCACTGGGCATACATCAGTGGCTGAAGAAACTGATACTGGTTGATGCCAATTGCGATCGCCCAATAATTTGCCATTTATATACTTAATGATGTCCTGATGACGGTGCCTCAATATATGCCTTAAACCCTACAGCTCAATCAAACTGATGGCATGTTCTTAACAATGTAAGACGCCTTACCAAGAGCATCATCACTCTCTGAACCATAGCGTGTAAACAAATTACCGATTTCGTGTAGACCAGGTAGGGCAATTCGTTGATGCCCAAAAATAACTCAATTTAACGGAATTCCGCAATTAGCCCAAGGATAAAAAATTAGAATTTTGCTGAGCACCATCGAAAAACTCGTTACAATCGTTTACAACTGTGTCATTTTTGGTTCTCAAGGCTGTCGGTGCACTCCTTCAATAAACCCAACCTAGACAAGGTGTCGTTTAGGAGTTCGATAATGCTACGGATGAGCGATGTGCACCAACGATGACACAGATGTTTTGTTGCTGATGCACTGCTCGCTATGGAAAGCACGTTAACCAAACTGGCCTATCAATCTTTTCAACAGGGCAAAAGTTACTTTGGCCTTGCACATAAAACCCTGAGTACTCGACTGCAAGAAGTTTTCGCGCCTCGTGTTGGTGTTGATCTAAAGCCTGTCTCTCCAAGCGTTCTGATGACATTCCGAGAACGGCTTGATCAACTCATTGATGCTGACTGGACGGATTCAGAGCAAGGCGTTTATCCGCGTTCTTTATTGTTTGATACGCCTTGGAGTGACATTCTTCAGTTTTACCCAATGATATGGGCCGATTTACCACAAATTTGGGATCGAGCCAATAACAATCGCTTCAAAGATTTTAATGAAAACATTGATACAGAAGGGTATCCGCAGTATTACGTTCGAAACTTCCACCATCAGACAGATGGCTATCTCAGTGATTGGTCGGCAAATCTCTACGATCTACAGGTGGAAATTCTCTTTAATGGTGCAGCTGATCCCATGCGTCGTCGGATTTTAGCTCCCTTGAAAGAAGGACTATCTAACGCAGGATTTTCGAATACACCTCAAACACGAATCATGGATATCGCCTGTGGCACAGGGCGCACTCTACGAATGATTCGTGGTGCCCTATCTAATGTTTCATTGTTTGGTAGCGACTTGTCATCGGCCTACCTGCGCAAGGCAAATCAGCTTTTGTCTGAGATTCCTGGAGAACTACCTCAGCTCATTCAAGCAAACGCAGAAGAGTTGCCTTATCGGGAAAACTACTTTCACGGCATTACGTGTGTTTTCTTATTTCACGAACTCCCTGCCCCAGTTCGCCAAAAAGTGATTGATGAGTGCTATCGAGTCACACAACCGGGCGGTATTTTTGTCATCTGTGACTCCATCCAGGCAGAGGACGCTCCTGAAATGGGGCCGATGATGGAAAATTTTCCCATCATGTTCCATGAGCCGTTTTATAAAAACTATACGGAAGACAATCTATCGACTCGCTTAGAGCAAGCTGGATTTATTGCCATAGAAACGCAGCTTCACTTTGCTAGTAAGTATTGGATTGCTCACAAGCCTTCTTAACCAACGTCGTGGCAGCACGACTTGGCAACTTTTGCGAAGCCATAAGAGTTTGGGGTGAACCCAACGCGAGCACCCCAAACTC